>JAITVN010000013.1 GCA_031285775.1 Streptococcaceae bacterium
GCCATCGTGTTCAGACGATACTTGTTAAACTTTTCCGTACAACGCAAGAAATGCTTGTACTCAAGTCCCGAATAACGGTGAGGATAGAAGTTATGTGAGCCATAGAGGTGGCTGCGATCAGGGTTGAAGTCCATATTGGGATACATTCATGCTGTAGAAGTTTTTTAAAATTGTATGCTCTAATTAACATTTATTTAACAAACAACCGTTTTCTTTTGATAAATTACCACAAATTAGAAGTTGAATTATGGCAAAATATGGTATAATGTAAAGGACTGAATAGCAGTCTAAACTATCTATTTTATGGAAGGAAACCTTTTATGATTCGTATTAATTTAGCACAGGAACAAGAGGCTATGAAAGCAGAACTTGAGCAGCACGGCTACAAATTCGTCAAAAAAGAGGGAATTCGTCTTTACTTCGAGTGTCCAGACGGTGATGATGAAAAGGGTCAAGTAGAGTCCAAGCAGATCGTTAAGGCAACACCGCACGGCTCTATACTCTACTTCAATGTGGAGATTGTTAAGTGAAAGCTTGGGGCTGGGGATTCATCAGTATTGCCGCTTTTCTCTTGATGATTTGGGGCTTTAAAAGCTGGCAGTTCATTTTGCTTGTCTTGATTGTAGGTATAATAATGATTGTACGTGGAGGAAAGGAGACGCCGAAAGATGGAGATTCTAAAGACGATAAAAGCGTCAAGTGATTTCATTTTTGATAGTATGTTAGCCTCTGGCTTGGATGATATTAAGAAGCAGACGCATCGTAATCCAGGTGCGACGAATTTGAACGGCTTCGAATATACCAAGACTTTTGCTAAAAATCGTCGGGGCCGCATCAAATATGATGAAGTCAAGCGTCCGTCGGTATATGCTTTCTCGACTTACACAAATCGTTCGACTTTTCACACGCGCTGGGATTTGACGCCTGTGGACAGCGAAAAGACCACCGTCAAGATCACGGAAAGTCAGGAATCAAAGGGCTTAATTCAAAAGCTCAATGACATGTTTGTAGGCTTCCTGCTCGGTCGTGCCAAGAAGAAACAGATGATTGCAATTCTTAACGAAATGGAGCGCTTATACGCTTCAAAAAAATCATAAAATGAGGTGCACCAGAGATTTTCTGGTGCGCTTTTTAAAATAAGGAGTGTAAAAGTAATTTATGGAACACAAACAGTTGAAAGATTTCCCAGCAGATTTTCTCTGGGGAAGCGCATCCGCCGCTTATCAGATTGAAGGCGCACCATTCGAAGACGGCAAAAAGGCCAGTGTCTGGGACAATTTCGTCCGAATCCCCGGCAAGACTTTCAAAGGCACCAACGGCGACATCGCGGTTGATCACTATCACCGCTACAAAGAAGACGTTCAGCTGATGAAAGCGCAGGGCCTGAAGTCCTATCGCTTCTCGATTGCCTGGTCTCGTATCCTGCCCGAGGGGCGCGGTGAGGTCAATCAGGAGGGACTTAAATTTTACGAGAACTTGATAGACGACCTGGTTGCAAACGGCATTGAGCCCATCGTGACGATTTATCACTGGGATTTGCCGCAGACCCTGCAGGATCTATACGGCGGTTGGGAGTCGCGCGAAATCATTGCCGATTTCGTCAATTATGCCGAGGTTCTCTTTAAAGCTTTCAAGGGAAAAGTCAAATATTGGGTCTCCCTCAACGAGCAGAATGTCTTCACTAATCAAGGCTGGGCCATCGCAACGCATCCGCCGGGTAAGACAGATCTGAAGCTCTTTTATCAGGTCAATCACATCGCAAACTTGACCAATGCAGCGGTGATTAACAAATTCCACGACATGCAGATGCCTGGACAAATTGGGCCTTCTTTCGCTTACACACCGCAGTATCCCAAGGATTCTGACCCGATGAACGTCCTTGCTGCGGAGAACGCAGAAGAGATGAACGCCCATTTTTGGATGGACGTCTACCTTTATGGCGCGTATCCGACGGCAGCCCTGACTTATCTTCAGGAAAATGGTCTTGCGCCTGAGTTTGCAGAAGGTGACGCAGAACTTCTGAAATCCGCCCACCCTGACTTTTTAGGCATTAATTACTATCAAAGTGCGACTGATGCCTGGAATCCGCTGGATGGCGGGGTAGGTGCAGCAGAGTTCAATACCACTGGCAAGAAGGGTACCACGAAAGAGTCAGGAGTGCCTGGCTTGTACAAAAAAATAAATAATCCCTTTATCGAACGGACGAACTGGGATTGGGAGATTGATCCAGAAGGCCTGCGGATAGCTCTTCGCAGAATTACCAGCCGCTACCGCATTCCGGTCATGATCACCGAGAATGGGCTCGGCGAGTACGACAAGCTTGAAGACGGCGCTGTGCACGATGATTACCGCATCAAGTACCTTGAGAGTCACGTCAAAGCCATCAAAGAAGCCATGACCGACGGCTGTCAGGTGATTGGCTACCACACTTGGAGCTTTACCGACCTGCTCAGCTGGCTGAACGGCTATCAAAAGCGCTACGGTTTTGTCTATGTGGACCAGGATGAGACCATGAAGGGCTCCTTGAAACGGATTCCGAAGGACAGCTACTATTGGTATCAAAAGATTATCGCGGATAACGGCGGCAATCTTTAAAAAAATAAATGACAAAACTCAAGAAAGAAGGAAAACATGTCACAATATTTTTTAATTCGACCTGCAGAATTTACAGGCGGCGCATTTTATCAGATCCCAGAAGATTTAAAGGGGATGGAACAATTAAAAGATCTGGATGAGCTTTTCCAGAAGCTCGGCGACAGTGACGGCGCTGGAGATGAAATCTATCTTTCAAGACTGACAGCGGCTTACGAAGGGACGCTGAAGGAGAAATATCCTAAAGCAACGATTATAGTTGCAGACACTTTCAAGGATCCAGCACAGTAACAAACAGCTAAGTAACTCATCTTCGGCTTGAAGGTGAGTTTTTTACTTTTTATGAAACATTTTCAACTATTTTACGTATTAATTAGTAAGGGGAAATTTCTGCGTCGCGCTTTATTCATGCTTTCATGATTTCTTTTCTAGAAATCATAATGTAATGATATAATGTAAATTATCGTGGGAAATAAAGTTTTGATAGTAGTGGGCCCGACAGCAGTCGGCAAGTCGGCTTTTGGTGTAAGCCTGGCGCAAGAGTTTTCTGGAGAAATAATCTCCGGCGATTCACAACAAGTTTATCGCGGGCTGGACATTGGCACAGCAAAGGTAAATGAACTTGAAATGGACGGAGTGCCGCATCATCTGATCAACGTGCGTGAACTCACGGAAACCTTCTCAGTTTATGACTTTGTGAAGGCGGCCAATCAGGCGATTGAAGAGATATTGTCGCGTGGAAAGCTGCCGATCATTGTTGGGGGAACTGGCCTATATATACAGGCTTTGGTTGAGGGCTATCACTTAGGCGGCGAGAAGAACCATGCACAGATGTTGGACTTGCGCAGAGAATTGTCAGAGCTGAGCGATGAAGCGCTGCGTGCTCAGCTGAAGCAGCCCTTAGCAGAGTTTAATCGAAGACGCGCGATTCGTGCCTTGGAACTTGAAACTTTTGGTGCAGGTGAGAATGTTGGCTCGCCATACGATTTTTGCCTGATTGGCTTAAGCGCCCCGCGAGAAGAGCTTTATCAGCGGATCAATCAGCGTGTGGAATTAATGCTGGCAGCAGGCCTCCTGGATGAAGCAAAGCTGCTCTATGAAAATTATCGCTCAGTACAGGCTGCCAAAGCGATCGGCTACAAGGAGTTTTTTCCTTATTTCGCGGGAGAGATGTCATTGGATGAAGCCGTTGAGCAGTTAAAGAAGGATTCCAGGCATTATGCCAAGCGTCAATTAACCTGGTTTCGCAATCGAATGCAGGTCAATTTTTTTGAGATTAATTCGCCGAATTTTCCGAAAAATGCTATAATATGTGCAAAAGAATTTTTAAAATAAGGATAGGAATAAACAGATAATACCTTCTGGTAAAGCTGTTAAAATGAGGCACCAATGATTGAAAAGATTGATTACATTGCATTAGCCCTTAAATATGGCGGATATATGGAGACGGACAGGAATTTCCTAGAAAACCGTTTGGCTACCTTGACAGCTGAGCAGAAGCTAGAGTTACTTTTACCTGCGCCATCGGTAATTAACGCTTATTTTAGTGAGCTTTATCAGAAGCGTAATCCAAAAGAGGCAACAGATTATTTCTTCGGGATGTCGCAAGCTTTCGGCATGTATTTTGACAAACCTAAGTTTGGGGTAGAGGGCAAGAAAGGCTACGAGCTTTTTCGCTTCATTCGCTTGAATATTGACGGAAAAGCTTATGGATTCTGCTATTTGAATAATTCTGAAGAGAGCATCATTTTCTCAGAACTACCAGAAAAATATGATCAAAGATTTATGCTCAACATGGCACGAATTTTTCCACAGTATGTCATTTTTGAAATCAAAGGTCAGATTCATATGAAGCCGAAAAAGTTTGAACGCTTCACGAACCAGCGAGATTTGACACAATTGACTTCAGCCGCTGAAAATACAACTTATATCAAGTTTTACGGCTATAACATTGATGAGTTGATTGAAGAGGCAGAAAAGAGCTTCAGCTCTGAAACGCTGATGCAGTATGATCCGTCCCTCAAACAGTTTATCATTTATCGAAATAAAGGGGCAGTTCTTTAGACACGTTTCTAATTATAAATATCATTAAGGAGTTTATCATGGGAGCACTTATTACCTTGCTTGTTGTATTACTCATCATAGTAATTGTAGTGATCGCAAGTATTTCTTCGCTGTTCTTTGTTGTGAAGCAGCAGACAGTAGCAGTTGTTGAGCGATTCGGAAAATTCAGTTCCTTGGCCAATCCTGGTTTTCATGTCAAAGCGCCCTGGGGAATTGACCGTATTGCTGCGCGCATTCAGCTTCGTATGATTCAATCAGACATGGTGGTTGAGACGAAGTCAAATGACAATGTGTTTGTGACAATGAATATTTCGACACAGTATCGTGTCAATGAGCAGAATATCATGGATGCCTACTACAAACTGATGCATCCAGGTGAGCAGATCAAGGCATATATCGAGGATGCATTGCGTTCAGCTGTACCAAAGCTCTCGCTTGATGATTTATTTGAGAAAAAAGATGAAATCGCGCTTGAAGTGCAAAAGCAGGTGGCCGAGGAAATGACCACTTACGGCTATATTATTGTTAAGACGCTGATCACACGTGTTGAGCCGGATGCCGAGGTCAAACAGTCAATGAATGAAATCAATGCCGCTCAGCGTAAGCAGGATGCGGCGCAAATGCTGGCCAATGCCAGCAAGATTCAAGTGGTTACCGCCGCAGAAGCAGAAGCTGAAAAAGACCGCCTGCACGGTGTTGGTTTGGCAGAGCAGCGTAAAGCAATTGTCGACGGCTTGGCACAGCAGATCGGTGAGATGAAATCCACTGGGATCGGCTTGTCAGAAGAGACGATCATGTCTATTTTGCTGATTAACCAGTATCTGGATACGCTGAATCAATTTGCGGGTAAAGGTAATGCAACACTCTTCTTGCCGGCAGGTGCTGAAGGCATTGAAGATTTAAGGACGCAGCTCTTGTCAGCTTTAAAAGCGAATAAGCAGTAATTGAGAACATGAAAACGGCAGTCACAGAGGCTAGCCGTTTTCATGTGTGATTTTTCCATCATCAACTGTGAAAATCTTCAAATCCTCAGGCAGATTATTCAGATGGTCAAGTGTCGTGGTAGTAAGGAACGTCTGCGTCTTGCCGATAGAGGTCTCCAGCAGATCCAGCTGACGCGTGTTGTCCAGCTCGCTCATCACGTCGTCCAGAAGCAGGATCGGGTATTCGCGGGTTTCTGCATGAATCAGCTCGATTTCAGCCAGCTTCAAAGACAGGGTGACCGTGCGCTGCTGACCTTGACTGCCGAAGTTAGCCACGTTGATGTCGTTGATGAAGAATTGCAGGTCATCACGATGCGGACCGAGGCTGGTTTGCCTTCTGGCGATATCTTTCGTGCGGGCAGCTTTGAGTTCGCCAGCGAAATCATCTTTGACTGACTTGACATAAGCAATGCTCAAGTTTTCTATTTGGTGAGTCAGCTGCAGATGGATTTCAGCAGCGGTTTCACCCAGTTTTGCGACAAATTCACTCCGTGCGTCCATTACTTTATTTCCGAATTCAACCAGCTGTTCATCAAGCACATCAAGAAAAATCGGGTCAATTTTCTGGCTGAATTCTTTCAGATAAGCGTTACGTTCACGCAGGGCACGGTTGTAACGCATTGAATCATAGAGATAGACTGCTTTGATCTGCCCAAGTTCCATGTCAATGAAGCGGCGTCGCTTAGCAGGTGCACCCTTAATGAGCTCAAGGTCTTCCGGCGCAAACATGACGACATTAAGCTGACCGATGTAATCTGCGATGCGTTTTTCCTGCAAATGATTGACCTTAGCGTGACGTCCGCGCTTGTCCAGCTCCAATTCCAGCGGTATCTTGCTGCCGCGTTTCTCAATTTCTCCAATAACCCGCATGCGCTCTGTATTCCAGCGTATCAACTCCGAATCATGGCTGGTTCTGTGGCTGCGTGTGAGCGCCAAAAAATAAATGCTCTCAAGAATGTTGGTCTTTCCCTGAGCATTCTGTCCTAAAAATATGTTCAGATTGGGATGAAAATCAAGCAGCAGATTTTCATAATTTCTGAAATTTTTCAGTTGGATTCTATTGAGTTTCATCTGTGAAAGGGAGATCTGGGCTTGCCTGCTTTTACTTGCTTTTCAGCGTTCAGCTGTTCCTTGATTTTAAAATTCTTTTCGAGCTGTTTTATCTGCTCGCGCTCGGCCAATTCTTCGGCGTCGGCCTGGACAAACTGAACGGTCATGTCAAATTCTGGCAACTCTAATCTATCGCCAGGATAGATTTTTTTGCCTCGGCGATTTTCCTGTTCGCCATTGTAAAAGATATGTTCGGCATTTTCCGCCAAAAAAGATTTGGCTTGACCGCCGGTTTGGATAAGTCCCAGCTCTTTCAGGCTTTGACCCAGGGTAATGTAGTCCTTGAATATTGTAATCGTTTCCATGTATTTATTTTCCTAAGTTATCGTACTCTTCGCGCGTAATTGCCCAATAGTCAGTCAGAACGGATTTGTCCAGCTTGGCAACGTAAAGCCAGAGATGTCCGATTTTCCGCATGCCTAGCTTGGACATGACGCGCCCAGACTGTGTATTTTCGACATTGTGCTCGGCGACGAGGACGTTTAGTTCCAGCGTGTTGAAGGCGAAGTCTCGTAGAGCACTCGCAGCTTCGGCCACAAGTCCCTGCCCCCAGTAGGCCCGATGGAGCGTCCAGCCGAAATCTGCCTGATCACCGTCAATGCGCAAGTCAATACTGCCGATGAGCTTATTGTCAGCTTTATATACGATTCCCCAGTTTTCAGGGCGCTTGTGAATAAAGAATTCGACAATCTTAGCGAGTGTCGTCTCCAAGTTTTTGTGGGCTTCATAACTCATGTAGCGCGTGACTTCTGGGTCACTAGCGTACTCAAAGATTTCCTCAGCATCGTCAAGGGTGATTTTGCGCAGAAGTAGCCGTTCTGTCTCAAAAGTCTCATGTTCCGCCAATAAAATCTGCCTATTTCTCATAAGATGATTGTAGCAAAAAACTGGCGAAATATGCTAAAATAAAAGCTATGACGAAAACTGTAAAGTTGGCTGAAGGTGTGAATTTGCACCTGCTGCCGAGTAAAAAATATAAGACGGTTCATTTTATGGTTCGCTTTCGTGAGCTGGCCTCCCGTGAAACCTTGGCGGAGCGGGCAATACTTGCGAATCTCTTGACAATGGCCAATGCAAAATACCCTCACCCGAAAGATTTCCAAGCCGCTTTGGCGATGAATTTTGGGATGCGATTGGGTGCGGGTACAACGTCAAAAGGGCTGCAGCACAATTTGACGTTTGGCATGAATGTTGTTGAGCCTGCCTTCGTTGGCGAAGACACGCTGGCAAAGGCAGTCGAGCTTCTTCGCGCAGTGATTTTTGAGCCTTTAGCAGAAAATGGAAGCTTTAACGCGCAGATTTTTGATTTGATCAAGACCAATGGGCTGCATGATTTGGCGTCCTTAAAGGATGATAATGCCTATATGGCTGCAGTTAAGCTGGATCAGCTCTTTTACACGGATATCAATATGGCAACGCCATCTCACGGCACGGTTGAGTTGATGGAACACGTTGATGCGGCAGGACTTTACGCCTATTACTTGACAATGCTGGCAACAAACTCAGTAGATATCTATGTTTTGGGGAATGTTGATGATGCTGCGATGACTCGAGCTTTCAAAGACTGGAATTTTTCAGATCGTATGCCCATCAATGACATTTTCTACAGTCAAGCAGTAAAAGAAGAAACAGAACTTATCAAGAGCAAAGAGGCTTATCAGTCTCAGCTGGCGATGGCTTGGTTAATGCCGATTCAATACGGCGACAGTGATTATCTGGCGCTGCAGGTTTTCAACGGGCTTTTCGGAGGGCAGCCGAATTCCAAGCTCTTTAGTATTGTTCGAGAGCGGGAAAGTTTAGCTTATGGAATAAATTCTCGTTTTGACAGTTTTACAGGTATGATGTCAGTGATGGCTGGAGTTGATGACGAAAATCTGCTCTTGGCACGAGATCTTGTCATAGCCTTGCTTGAAGAGCTGAAAAATGGCGATTTCAGTGAAGAAGATTTATCGCAAACAAAAGCGCTGCTGCGCAATGGCTATTTGGCTGGAAAAGACAGTCCTTCAAGTCAGCTGGAAATGGCCTTTGTTGCGGGCTTGCTGCCTGAGAGAGAATTATCTGATGAAGAATGGCTGGCCAACTTGGAGGCGGTTAAATCTGAAGATGTTCAGCGTGTTGCTCAAAAACTGAAGATTCAAGTCACTTACATGTTAAAATCTATCTCTCTGACAGAGGAACTTGAAAAAGATGAGTCTGTTGAGTCAGATCTGTCAACGCAGGGAATCGGAGGTGCAGAATGATTAAAAAGTATTATGAGCACATCAAAGAAACGCTTTACACAGATAAATTAGACAACGGCTTAAGGGTTTATTATCTGCCGAAAGCTGGATGGAGCAAGACTTACGGGATTTTCACCACCAATTTCGGCTCGCTGGACACTTCTTTTGACGGAAAGACTTATCCTGCAGGAATTGCGCATTTTCTAGAGCATAAGCTTTTCGAAAAGCAAGACGGCGATGTGATGCTGAAATTTGGTAAATTAGGGGCACAAACCAATGCCTTTACAAGTTTTAATCGAACAGCCTATCTCTTCATGGGTGCAGAGAATATTCCTGAAAACATTGAATTACTGCTGGATTTTGTGCAGCAGCCTTACTTCACAGAAGCATCTGTCTCAAAAGAACAGGGCATCATCACACAGGAAATTCAGATGTATCAGGATGATCCGAATTGGAAACTATATGCAGGATTATTGGCGGCGCTTTATCCGAACTCTCCGCTGGCTGAGGACATTGCAGGGACGCCGGAGTCAATCAGCGACATCACACCTGAGATGCTTTATCAGAACTACAGAACTTTTTATCAGCCGTCAAATATGCTTTTGTTTTTGACGGGGCCATTTGATGTTAATGAGATTTCAGAGCTGGTAAAAAATAATCAGGCAGAAAAAGATTTGCCGAGTGTGCCCTTGGATCGTCCAGCACATGTCTTTCAGCCTGCCATCCCATTTTCAGAAATTTCCATGGAAGTTTCCGAAACAAAGTTGGCTGTCGGTTTCCGTGGGAATAATGCTGTCAATCCTGATGAAGCACTGGAATACCGCTTATCCATGCAAATTTTCTTTGCGATGATTTTCGGCAGAACCAGCAAGTTTTTTGAAAATGCATACAAGAGTGGGCTGATTGATGACAGCTTCAGCTTTGAGTTTGAGTGCAGCCCGCAATTTCAATGTCTGCTCATCAGCCTTGACACGAAAAGGCCTGAAGAGTTGTCGGAAGTCTTGCAAGAACAGCTGAAAAAGTATAAAATGAATGATGACGCAAACTCGGTTCATTTTGAGCTGATTCGTCGTCAGATGCTCGGAAGCCATATTGCCTCGCTGAATTCATTAGAACATATTGCCAATGAGTTTGCAGCGATGCCGACAGACTCTAGCAAGAACTTGTTTGATCTTGCAGAGGTCTTGTCAAATCTGACTTTGGAGAGAGCTTTGGAATTTTCAGAAAATTTTCTGAAAGACTCAGAAATATCGACCTTTGTCATTCGGCCGAAAAGTTAAAATAGTGCACTGGTTTTGACTGAACAAAATGACTTTTCTGACGATGATGCCTTTAGTGGTCACTTTCTTTGTGTGCTCGCTTCAAAGCGGGTGCGCTTCACATCTTGTCTAACTGAGTTCAGCGCACCTGAAGCTAGGAAATTAGATATTTTTAGAACCTGCCATTCGGCAGAACCAAAAAATCCTAAATTTCTACGCTTCAAAGCGGGTGCGCTTCACATCTTGTCTAACTGAGTTCAGGACGCCGAAAGCTAGAAGATTAGATAAATTGAGAACCTCCCCTATGGGGAGAACCTCAATTTCCTTAATCTTTACGCTTCCAAGCGGGCGTCCTTCACATCTTGTTAATTGAGTTCAGCGCACCTGAAGCTAGGAAATTAGATATTTTTAGAACCTGCCATTCGGCAGAACCAAAAAATTCTAAATTTCTACGCTTCAAAGCGGGTGCGCTTCACATCTTGTTAATTGAGTTCAGGACGCCTGAAGCTAGGAGATTAGATGAATCTAGAACCTGCCCTTTTGGCAGAACCTAGATTCCCTAAATCTCTACGCTTCAAAGCGGGCGTCCTTCACATCTTGGCGAAAGGAGGGGAAATGGTACAAAAAGCGATTGGCCCGCTGCTTAAAGAGCGGCGAACTAAGCTGGATTGGAGTTTAGACAAGGCCGAGAAGCAGACTTCCATCAAAAAAATTTACATTAGCGCGCTTGAGACTGGCAATATTGGGATTTTCCCTGGTCCTTTCTATGTGCGGGCTTACCTCAAGCAATATGCGCAAAGACTAGAACTTGACGTAGATGCGATTCTTGAAGCCTATGACAAGGGTGTACCTGTTGAGGTTGAAGGCCCTTTTGAGGATACAGGCAACTATCGATTTATTCGACCGGACGAGCGGGAAATCCTCCTCGGAGAAGAAGACACTGATGAAGAGCCGAAAAACTGGTTCCAGCGCTATATGCCAGTTGTTTTATTATCATCATTCGCAATTATTATTTTAGCGGCGGTGGCTCTTATTGTTGTTCTTAATTATCCGAGAGAGTCAGCTGTTTCGCCCGACAATTACAGCACTTCTCAGAGCTCGGTCAGCTCCAGCCAGTCTTCATCAGATTCTTCTAGCTCTTCAAGTGCCGCAACAAGCTTGAGCCACTCGACGGATGGTGCCACGATTCTCGTAAAATCCGGCACAAAATCTGTTGTCCTGACCTTTACTTTAAAAACTGGGATCGCGACTGCAACTGCCAGCGTTTCAGGTACTGTCAGTCAGACGGCAAATTTGACTGCAAGCCAAAACACTGCTGCAATCACTCTTGAAGAGAATGTGGCCAAGACTACTTTAACGTTGAGCGATTACAAGTCACTCAACATTCAGATTAATGGCCAGGCGCTTGATTTATCTGATGTTCCGAACCCGCCGAATACACTTACTTTGGAAATAACTTACTAAATGAAAAAAGAAAAACTCCCAAATCAGCTGACAATGATAAGAATCTTTATGATTCCGATTTTCGTCATTCTCTTCTACCTGCCGCAGGGCACCGTCATAAAAGGCGCCGTGTCAAACGGCCACAGCTCTGTCATGTGGATAATTGCGGCCGTCGTTTTTGCAGTGGCTTCATTTACGGACTGGCTTGACGGATATTTGGCCCGCAAGTGGCATGTCGTCAGCAATTTCGGAAAATTCGCCGATCCGCTAGCTGATAAGATGCTGAATATGGTCGCTTTCGTGGTGCTTGTTGCCATGAATATTGTGCCGATTTGGGCGGTGGCGATTATTATCTGCCGAGAACTGGCAGTCACAGGACTGCGTCTGCTTTTAGTGGAGCAAGGCGGTGTCGTAATGGCGGCAGCCATGCCAGGGAAAATAAAAACTGCTACTCAGATGACCTCCGTGATTTTTCTCTTTCTGGGCGATCCGTTTTACATCGGCATGATTTTATTTTACATCTGTGTGTTCTTTACGATCTATTCAGGCTATGACTATTTTTCCAAGAACATGTCAGTTTTCAAGAATGCAGACTAAAGTTTACAGTAATTAACAAATCGCCTTTGGCGATTTTATAGTAAGGATGATATGAAATTACAAAAACCAAAAGGCACACAGGATATTTTCGGAAAAAATGCTGAAACGCTGGCACAAATCAATGCGCTGGCTGCAGCAACTTTCGAGAATTACAATTTCAAGCAGATTGAGACGCCGACTTTTGAGAATTACGAACTTTTCAGCCGTTCTGCTGGTGAAACGTCCGACATTGTTACCAAAGAAATGTATGATTTTAAAGACAAGGGCGGGCGCCATCTGGCTTTACGTCCTGAAGGCACCGCGCCCGTTGTACGTGCCTACCTGGAGAACAAATTTTACGCGCCGGAAGTGCAAAAGCCGGTTAAGTTCTGGTATTCTGGTCCTATGTACCGCTACGAACGCCCACAGTCCGGCCGCCTACGCGAATTCCACCAGATTGGTGTCGAAGTCTTTGGCGCTGAAAATCCAGCTGTGGATGCGGAAACCATTATCATGGCAGCTGATCTTTTCAGTACTTTGGGTCTATCTACTTTGAAAATACACCTTAATTCTATTGGTGACAGCGCATCCCGCGCAGCTTATCGTAAAGCTCTGGTAGATTATTTGGCGCCTTTTGAGTCAGAGCTCTCAGAGGATTCGCAGCGTCGTTTGATTGAAAATCCGCTGCGAATTTTGGACAGCAAAGAAAAACAGGATAAAATTATTCTGGAAAATGCGCCGTCTGTTCTGGATTATTTGAACGAAAGGTCAAAAGCACATTTTGACTCTGTTTGTGAAATATTAGATGCGGCTGAAATAGATTATGTGATCGACAGCAGTATGGTGCGCGGCTTGGATTATTATACCAATACCGTCTTTGAGATTATGTCAGTCATAAAGGGTCAAGAGCTGACTGTCTGCGGCGGCGGTCGTTACGACAAACTGGTAGAGTATTTTGACGGACCTGCCACGCCGGCTTTCGGCTTTGGAATGGGACTTGAGCGTCTGTTAATGGTGCTTGAGATGCAGGACATTGACCTGACCGACGAGATTGGGCTTCATGCCTATGTTGCCGTTCTTGGCGATAAAGCAAATCTGGAAGCGAGTAAGCTGGTCTCGGCACTGCGTGTTCAGGGTTACAGCGTCGATCGTGATTATTTGGGCAGGAAGCTGGCGGCACAATATAAGTCGGCTGATGCCTATCATGCTGATTTGATAATTACCCTAGGCGATGATGAGGTGGGAAATCAATGCGCGAAAGTCAAAAATTCTGCCAGCCGTGAAGAACGCGAGTATTCATTTGACGCACTTTATGCAGATTTTGCTACAATTTATGAAGATTTAGTCATGAATCATGAGGACGACTAAAAATATCGGAGAGATGAAGATATGAAGAGAACATGCTATGCAGGCCAAGTCACGGCCGAACAAATTGGACAAGAGATAACTTTAAAAGGCTGGGTGGATCGCAGGCGTGATTTAGGCGGCCTGATTTTCGTTGATTTACGCGACCGTGAGGGTATCATGCAGATTGTCTTCAATCCGCAGCAGGTGACAGGAGATTTGATGGCACAGACTGAAAAATTGAGGGCAGAGTTTGTCATTGAGGTGACGGGAATGGTCTTAAAACGCGACCATGTCAATGAAAAGCTGGCGACTGGCGAGGTTGAGCTGCATGTCTCAAAATTGACAGTCCTTGCGGTTTCACAGACACCGCCATTTGAAATAAAAGACGGTAACAATGAGGTGACCGATGAACTGCGTTTGCGCTATCGTTATCTTGACTTGCGTCGTCCAGCCATGCAGGCAAATCTTCGTCTGCGAAACCAGGTAACGCACGAAATCCGCAATTATATGGATGCGTCAGGATTCATTGACATTGAAACACCGATGCTGGCTAAATCTACACCGGAAGGGGCACGTGATTACTTAGTGCCGTCTCGCGTCAATGCAGGCCATTTTTACGCGCTGCCGCAGAGTCCACAAATCACCAAGCAGCTTCTGATGGGCGCAGGTTTCGACCGCTATTATCAGATTGTCAAATGTTTCCGTGATGAGGATTTGCGCGGTGACCGTCAGCCAGAGTTTACTCAGGTCGATCTTGAGACAAGTTTCCTAGACGAGGATGAGATTCAGGAGATTACCGAAGGTCTGCTTGCAAGCGTTATGAAAGCGACCAAAGGGATTGAGCTGCCCTTGCCGCTGCCGCGGATGACTTGGACGGATGCGATGAATAATTACGGCTCAGACAAGCCTGACACGCGTTTTGAGCTGCTTTTGACGGATCTGACAGAGGACATGCATCAGCTGGATTTCAAGGTTTTCAGTGAAGCACCTGTTGTAAAGGCGATTGTGGCCAAGAACTTGGCGGATAAGTATTCTCGAAAAGAGATTGACAAGCTGACAGAGCTGGTCAAACAGAACGGGGCACACGGGCTGGCTTGGCTTAAGCTGGAAAATGGTCAGTTGTCAGGATCTGTCGCAAAATTTGTGACATTGTCCGATCTAACCAAGCTGAAGCTGGAAGACAACGACTTGGTATTCTTCGTGGCGGATAAGCTTGGTGTTGCCAATAATGCGTTGGGCGCACTGCGTCTGCACATCGGGCGCACACAGGGCTTGATTGACCAGAACAAATTTAACTTTCTCTGGGTCGTTGACTGGCCTTTGTTCGAGTGGTCTGAGGAGGAGGGGCGTTATATGTCGGCTCACCATCCATTCACACTGCCGACCGCGGACACTGTTGAGTTTTTGACGGCTGACGGAAGCTCTGAGGATTCGGACTTGCGCAAAGTGCACGCGCATGCTTATGATATTGTGCTGAACGGCTATGAGCTGGGGGGCGGATCGCTCCGAATTCATACGCGCGACTTGCAGGAGAAGATGTTCACTGCGCTTGGATTCAGTAAAGAAGCAGCTGAGGAGCAGTTTGGTTTCTTGATGGAAGCATTTGATTATGGCTTTCCACCGCACGGCGGTTTGGCAATTGGTCTTGATCGATTTGTCATGCTGCTGGCTGGTAAGGACAACATTCGAGAAGTCATTGCCTTTCCTAAGAATAAACGTGCAATTGATCCGCTGACGCAGGCACCGAGCCCTGTAGCTGAAAAACAGCTGGATGAGCTTCATATTGAGGTAAAAATTGATTGATTTCTTGTCTGATTTGATGACCACAATACTTGGGTAGACTGTGAAACTTGTTTGAAATCCATCACTCAGTTTACAATTGGAATTAGGAAATACTTCTCTAATCAACATGAAAAAAGCCTTCTTAAAGAATAAACTTTTAAATTACTCTCATCTTGACCTTTCAGGATTCATTGACAGATTTTCAGCTGCAGTTGTTTACGCGATCGTCTCTGCTATTGCGCTGAACTTTTTCCTGCAGCCGGGTGATGTCTATTCGAGCGGCGTTACGGGTGTTTCACAGATTCTTCACACACTTCTGATTCGCGGATTTGGCTCAGAGCCGATTCCTATCTCGTTGGTCATCTGGGTCTTGAATATGCCTCTTTTGATCTTAGCATGGTTTACGCTTGGAAAAAAATTCACAATTTACACCTTTCTGGCAATCACTTTAAGTTCTATCTTTATCCAGGTTCTTCCGTCACAAACATTGACGAAGGATCCTACAATGAATGCTTTATTCGGCGGGGTCCTGATGGGATTTGGTGTCGGATTCGTCATGCGCAACGGCATTTCCAGCGGCGGTACGGATATCATTAGTCTGACCATCCGAAAAAAAACGGGCATGTCAGTCGGTTTCTTGAGTACAGCAGTAAATGGCGTGATTATCATTGTGGCTGGCGCACTTTTTGGCTGGCCGCACATGTTTTATTCCTTGATTTATATTTTTATTAATGGCCGTTTAGTCGATGCCGTTTTCAATCGTCAAAAGAAAATGCAGGTAACGATTGTTACAAAATATCCTGACGATGTGCGCGATGCCATATTTAGGCATTTAAGACGCGGTGTGACCTTCATTCGAGGTGCCGAGGGAGGATATACGCATCTGCGAGAAACGGTCATGCTGACAGTGGTGACCAATTCTGAATACGGTGAGTTTAAGGAAGCCATGAAAGAATCAGATCCGCACGCTTTTGTCACACTTGCACAAAATGTCCGAGTTCTCGGAAATTTCAATGAAGAACAAAATAGCAAATGAAAAATTTTCTCTTTAAACATCTTACGAATTTATTTTGGATTACGATAGGGACTGGGATCTACTCTTTCGGTTTCGTCAAGCTGAACATGGCCAATCATCTGGCAGAGGGCGGTGTTTCGGGTATCAGCTTGATTGGCCACTTTCTACTGAACATTAATCCTTCAATAACGACACTGCTGCTGAATGTGCCGCTTTTAATTATCGGCTATCGTTTTTTAGGGCGCCGTTTATTCACTTTTACGGTTTATGGAATTGGAGTTCTGGCTTTTTGGATTTGGCTCTGGCAGCTGATTCCTTTAAGCATCAACATTGATGGTGATTTTTTAATTGCGGCTTTGCTGGCAGGTGTTTTTTCTGGAATCGGCCTTGGTCTTGTTTTCAGAAATGGCGGGACAACGGGCGGGACAGATATTATCGCTCGACTGATTCAGGATCGAAACGGTGTGCCTTTGGGACGTACAATGATGATTGCCGATTCCTTTGTATTAATCGCGTCGTTGAGTTATGTTGACCTGAAGCATATGATGTACACCCTGATCTGCAGCTTCGTTGCGAGTCAGGTGTTAGAATTGGTGCAGTCTGGCGGATATACGGTTCGTGGTATGTTGATTGTGACACGCTTTCCAGACGAACTGGCCAAAAAAATTCAGAAGGAAATGGGACGTGGCGTAACATTTCTCAACGGTGAAGGCGGATTTTCCCGCGAGTCAATGAAAATCATCTATGTGGTGTTGAATCCGCGCGAAATTCAAGAAACGAAACAAATGATTCAAAAAACTGACGACAAGGCCTTTACCACGATTATCAATGTGCATGAAGTAATGGGAGACTTTGTCCATTCAAAAAGCCGCTATCGAGGATAGACGGCTTTTTATTAGATGATAAAGCACCAACTCAGATCTGTTCTTTTAAAAAATGGTCGAAGATTTGATTGACTTCTTCTGGCGAATTGGCTTGATTGACAGCGACTTTGATTTTGGCAGCACCTTTGGCGCCTTTTAAGTAATAGCTGGCCTGGGAGCGGAACTCGAGGGTGGCAAGATGTTCGCCGTGAAGCTCGACCAGTCGTCGCAGGTGCAGCTTAGCCGTCTCTATTTTTTCAGAAATACTGGGCTCAGGAAGCAGCTCGCCAGTTTCAAGGTAATGAGCGGTCCGCTTGAGCATCCAGGGGTTACCCAGCGCTGCGCGGCCGATCATCACAGCGGTGACGCCAGTTTCATCAATCATGCGCTTCGCATCTTCCGGACTTTTCACATCGCCATTGCCGATAACAGGAATTTTCACCGCCTCTGTAAGCTTTGTCAGCCAGCCCCAGTTTTCTTGAGCACTGCCCTTGTATGCCTGAGCTTTGGTGCGTGTATGCATGGCAACAGCAGCTGCGCCGGCCGCTTCGATGGCTTTTGCATTTTCAACAGCAAGGAGGTGTTCAGAATCCCAGCCTAGACGGATTTTAACGCTCAATGGCATTGAAATGGCTTTGCTGACAGCAGATACAACATCGTAGACCTTATCCGGATCTAACAAGAGCCGGCTTCCGGCCTCATTTTTGGT
The DNA here is from genome assembly GCA_031285775.1 of Streptococcaceae bacterium. Taxonomy (GTDB): domain Bacteria; phylum Bacillota; class Bacilli; order Lactobacillales; family Streptococcaceae; genus Lactovum. The sequence continues at coordinate 17,963 of JAITVN010000013.1, forward strand.
GACTTTCGGGACGGGACAGCCCATGTTGATATCAATGATATCTGCAGTGGTATTTGCTTCAACGAATTTGGCAGCTTCGACCAGTGTATCTGCTTCTCCGCCGAAAATCTGAATGCTCAGCGGATGCGGCACGCCTTCGAAATTAAGCATCTCGAGGGTTTTTTTGTTTCGAAACTCAATGCCTTTGTCGGAAATCATCTCAGACACGACCAGTCCAGCGCCGAATTCCTTGGCAGTGGTAAGAAAAGCTTTATTTGTGATCCCTGCCATGGGTGCGAGCACGATGCGATTGGCAATTTTTACATTGCCGATAGTATAGCTGCCTGTGTATTTTGTGTTGCGAGTCATGACAATTATTTTAGCATTTTTTTACAGAATTTTATACCCTGTCAGCTCAAAGTGTTACAGCACTGTCCTTCTGAAAGTCAATTAACGGAAATGAATCGCAGTAACAGACATCAACCATTAATTGTCTAAAAATTATCAAAACAATTGACAAATGGAATTGGATACATTATAATGATATTATAAAAATTGAATGAACGGATTGTTATTCTAAGCTTAGATATTAATTAGAAGCAAGACCTATCTATAAAAAGATAGGTCTCGTTTTTTATTTTTTGGGAAAACTGTCATAAGTGATGGTGTTGTCAATTGATGAATTCATTTTAAATTGTGAAACAGAAAGGAGTGATTGTGCTATGGAAACTAAAGCACAATTCAAGAAAGATATGAAAATCTATGCAGTAGTTGATGGGAAGATTAAAAAAATTGAAAATGTGGCAGACATTGCATTTTCTAAGAAAATGCTGGGTGACGGGATGGCAATAGAGCCCAGCTCAAACTTGATTACTTCACCTTGTGAGGGAAAAGTGGCTGCGATTTACCCCACCAAGCATTTTATCGGAATAAAAATGGCGGACAATGAAGAGCTGCTGATTCATATAGGCATTGATACGGCGGAGCTTAATGGCGATCCTTTTGAGACAAAAGTGAGTGTCGGAGATGACATAGAAGCTGGTACGGTACTGTGCCGGGCGGATTTTGATTTCATGGCTGAAAAGGGTTATATCACAGATGTGATTGTTATTTCAAGCACATCAAGAATTAAAATTGTTAAAACTGACGGCGCTGTCAATCGAAATGATGTTATCTTTGAAACCTTAAAATAAATAACATGAATGCTGCCTTTCCTAATGATAAACTAAGCAGATAACGGAGAGAAACGATGATTATTTCAAAAGTATTAAATAATAACTGTGTTGTTTCAAGAGATGAAAATGATAAAGAAGTTATTCTGATGGGATCTGGCTTAGCTTTTGGATTAAAAAAGGGGGACTTTCTTGATAGAAAGCGGGTACAAAAGGTTTTTCGCTTGGAGCATTCCGTTTTGTCAAAGTTCCAGAATGTCGTCAAAGATATTCCGGCACAATACATCTTGGCGGCAGATAAGGTTATTGCTTATATAAAAGCGAAGACTGAGGCAGAAATTAGTGACTCGATTTATATTACTTTGACGGATCATATTTGGGCTTCATCCGAAAGAATTAAAAAAGGTATTAAGTTTGACAATGTTTTGCTGATCAATGTGAGAGGCTTATATCGCAAGGAATATGAAGTGGCATTAATTGTCACCAAAATGCTGAAAGATTATCTGAAACTTGATTTTGATGAGTCTGAAACGGATTTTATTACACTGCATATTATTAATGCACAAATGGAGAGCGAGATGACGCACATTCACAAGATTACGAAAATCGTTTCGGATATCAGTGAATATGTGATAGAGCTGCTCCAAATCAATCCCAATGCGGATCGTATCTCTTTTGACCGCTTTTTAGTTCATTGTAGATTTTTGATTCAGAAAGTGGTAACTGGAAAAGAACATGAACCGAAAACTGAAGAACCGATATCAAAGTTTATCAAACGTTTTATGTTCAAAGAATATCCTGAAAGTGAAAGTTTAAGGGGATGTGTTGACGGTATAGCGAGAATTATCAAAAATGAATGTCATTATCTTATCAATGAAGATGAAAGACTGTTTCTGTATATTCATGTGGCAAGACTTGAAATGAGGGAAAAGAGAAGTGATTACGCGTAAGCTTCTTTATCTTATGTTGTTTCTGCAGGACGACATAAGGTCATAAATAAGAATTGGAGGAAAAATGATTGCAGGGAATGAAGTGATAACAGGGACAACATCCTGCCGAAGGGCAGAGAAGATTATTGAAGTAAAAGTCAGACGCGTTTCCCATACTGTAACAAATAATCTTCAAGACGCAACGAGAAAGATTGACAGACTAGGTTTTGTCATCGTTGAAATTAAAACTGAATCAGGCCACACAGGGATTGGGTATACTTCCAATGGCGCAGGCGGAAAAGCTGTTAAATCAGTCATTGCTGATTATATTGCGCCCAAGATTATCGGGAAAGATCCTTTTGAGAGCAGTGTCATCTGGAATGAAATTGTCTCCTATCTGAGAGGTGTGGGGAGAAAAGGCTTGGTATTTTGTGCGCTGAGTGCTGTAGACATTGCCTTATGGGATTTAAAAGGAAAGCTGCTGAATTTGCCGCTCTACCAATTGTTTGGCGGGAAAAAAATGCCTGTCCCAATTTATGGAAGCGGCGGATGGACAAGTTACTCTGATGAAAAGCTCGTCGATGAGATGCTTTCGATGGTAAATCAGGGATACAGAATGATTAAATTTAAAGTGGGGGTTGACAATGGCAGCAATTTAAGAAGAGATTTGAAAAGGGTTCGATTGGTCAGAAAAGCGGTTGGAGACGAGATAAAGATAATGCTGGATGCAAATAATTGCTGGGATGCTGCGACTGGTGCAAGATTTGCAAATATGGTCAAGGATGAAGACATTCTTTTCTTGGAAGAACCCGTACCAGCTGATGATATTCCCGGTTTGATCAAATTTAAGCAGAGTACGGATCTTCCGCTGGCCACGGGCGAGCACGAGTATACAAAGTATGGCGCACGCGCGCTTCTGGCCGATAATTGCGTGGATATCATCCAATGCGATGCTGTAAGAACGGGCGGCTTTACTGAACTGGTAAAAATTTGCGCCATGGCTGAGGCTTGGAATATTAGAATAGCCCCACATGGAAGAGAGAATTTGCATTTGCATTTGGCCGGCGTTTTCCCCAATTTCATGGCCTTAGAGAATCTCATTATGTATGAAGAGATTACCGCAAAGGTTTTTCTTAATTCTCCTGTTCAACATAATGGCTATCTTGAAGCAAACGATTTGCCTGGAATAGGACTGATCCTAAACCAAAAATTCATTCAAGAAAATGAAGAAAATTAAAAATAATCTGGACAGAAGTTTGTCTGAGTAAATGAGGTTCAAGCTGCTGCATCAGAAGCAAAGAAAGGGCTCAGAAAGAAGGAGAAGATGAGTTCAAAAAGAGAAAGCGTCACTGAATTCTTAACAACAGTCAATGATGAATTGTGGAAGTTTGAAGAAACGATTGATTTTTCAAGCCTTTCAAAGGCTTGTACATTAATTCTTGAGACAGAGAAAAAGAATCGCAGGCTGCATATCACAGGGATCGGAAAACCCAGTCATGTCAGCGCATATGCCACTTCTTTGTTTAGTTCAATCGGCATTCCTGCCTATTTTCTAGATGGAACAGAAGCGACACATGGCTCTTCAGGACAAGTTGTCGCAGGTGATGTGGTAATTGCGATTTCAAACAGCGGTAAAACAAGTGAGCTTTTGCAGACAGTTGAGTGCTTACAAAATAATGGCGCAAAGATTATCGCATTAACTGGAAATGCAGAAAGTCCGCTGGCAAAGTACAGTCAGGTTTGTCTCAAGGCAAAGGCAGATTATGAAGGTGATCACTTGAATAAGCCGCCTCGAGCTTCCATTCTGATAGAGATTTTAAGTTTGCAAATCCTTTCAATTCTTCTTCAGGAAGAAAAACAATTGACGGCCGAACAATATGTCAAATGGCATCCAGGCGGCACAATCGGAGAATCAATTCGAGAAGGGGAAAACGCATGAAGCTTATGGAAGGCGTGATCACACCGATTGTGACACCATTCAATCGAGACAAAAACCAGACCGTCAATTTGGCCGAAAGCAAAAAAATGGTAGAACATTTGATCAGTCATGGCGTCGATGGAATATTGGCATTAGGAACCAATGGTGAGTTTCACACCATGGATAGGACAGAAAAAATCGAATTTGTCTCAGCAGTCATCGAAGCAGCGGATCATCGGCTCCCAATCTATGCAAATGTGGGAAGTTGTTCATTACAGGAAAGTATTCAGCTGTCAAAGGAAATGGAAAAACTTGGCGTCAATGCGGTAACTTCTGTCGCTCCGTATTTTGTTCAGCCTAATGAAGAGGAGCTTTATTACTTCTTTTACGAAATTGCCTCAAATATCAGTGTTCCATTAATACTCTATAATATTCCAAAATTTACAGGATATAGTATTGCCCCGTCAATTGTCCAAAGGCTTGTCAACGACAGAGTTGGAGTACTAGGCATTAAGGACAGTTCAGGAGATTTGGGGCTCTTTGAAGAATACATGAAAATATCAAAAGCCCTTGACTTTAAAGTGATGATAGGTTCAGACTCAAAGATAAGCAGCGCCTTTCAATTGGGGGCAACCGCATGTGTGGCTGGAACATCAAATTTGATTACTGACACAGTTGTTTCTTTATGGCAGTCATTGAAAGACAAGGAGGCACTTTTGTCCGAAAGGCTTCAAAATGAGATTGAAGTGCTTCGAAGCGCCTTAAAATTGGGTACTCAGCCATCAATTATTAAGAAAGGAATTGAACTTTCGGGCATTGCTCAAGTCGGTTGTGCAAGAAAGCCGGTTTGTGAGCCGAATAAAGAGGCAGTCGTCAAAACGAAAAAAATGCTCAAATACTTTGGCTTGGTTTAACAAGCAAAAATGAATTGAAAAATATGAAATGATTAAGACTCTGAAAGAGGAGAGAAGGAGTTAGCATGTCGAAATATGATGAATTTAACAAAGTAGCACTTGATTTGGTCGGAGGGAGGGAAAATCTGAAGCACGTGGCCCATTGCGCGACACGATTAAGAATTACCTTTCAATCAAAGCGCAAAACTAAAGATGAACTCTGGGATGCAACATGGGTAGAAGAAAACCTGAAAAAACTCGGCTGTGTGGGGGTTGTCCCCAAAAGTAATCAGGTCCAATTCATTATCGGACCAGAAGTAGATAGCGTTTACAATGAGTTTTGCAAGTCAGCAGACTGGAATGAATCAGTTGACGAAAAAAGCGATGTTGAAATTATAAAAGAAGAGGAGGAAAATTCCAGGCATGGCTTCAGCCGCTTGATCTATAAAATCGGAAACTTCATGGGGCCGCTCTTTATGCCGATTATTCCTGCCTTGATTGTCGGAGGACTGATTGTCTCAATAAAAAATCTGGCGGTTAACTATTTCGGCTTGGATCCAGCCAATAGCACGGTTCAATTGTTCATGTCGCTGAACCAGGCAGGTTTTTATTTCCTTCCCATCTACCTAGGCTACACTGCCGCAAAGCAGCTCAAAACGCCGCCTATCCTAGGTATGATGCTTGGTGCCTCAATGATCACGCCGTTATATACCAGCGGCGTGGTGACAGAATTGTTTGGGATCGCAATTCCGCAGGTAAAGTATGCCTCTACCATTATCCCGATTGTCTTGGGCTCATTCTTTTTGAGTTTTGTCTATAAAAGGGTTAAGAAGGTGATTCCAGAGGTCATGACTTTCTTACTGACGCCGCTAATCACCATGATGATTGTCATCCCGATTCAATTGATTATCTTTGGGCCGATTTCCACTTTTCTGTCAACTTATATTGGTACAGCGGTAATCTGGCTGGCAAATACATTCGGATTCATCTTCCTGCCGATGTTTGCGCTGTCATTCCCATACATCGTAATGACCGGATTAGACAAATCATTTTATGTTGTCGGAGCAGAAGTTTTTGCTGCTCGAGGCTACAACAATGTAACGGGTGCCATGGCTTTTATTTCAAACATTTCCATTGGCGCAGCTACCTTAGCTGTTTCAAGAACAATTAAGAATAAAGAAGAGCGAGGAATGATTGCTTCATTCGGAATGACTGCATTATGCGGCATTACTGAACCTGCTTGGTACGGCGCTCTTATTCAAAGGCCGAAAACACTGATGGGTGTCGGAATGGGTGCTGTTTCAGCCGGGCTGTTTGCGGGAATTGCCGGCCTAAGAACTTTCTTGCCAGTTGGTCCGATACCAAGCTGGCTCACACTTACCTACTTTGTTGATGGATCAGGCGGAATTCATTATGTTATCATCGGCTTCATCACAGGTCTCATTGCTACAGTTGTGTCATTTGTTGCAACGACGGTTCTCTTGAAAACATCTGATGAAAGATTTCAAGTTAGCATTTCGCGGATTCTTAGGAGGAAGGCGGTTAAATAACGTCTAAAAAGTATAAAATCTGGAATTGTGAGAAATATGTTTTAGCAGAAAAAAACCTAGCAGAGAAAAGTTATTCTCCGCTAGGTTTTGTTAATTGAAGACGTGTTTGTTTTGTCAAAGATCACTTTTTTCCAGCAGCAAATCATTGAGCTCTACCTCGGTGAAGTGATAAGCACGCCCACAGAACTGGCAGACAACTTCGGCGCCGTGATTTTCTTCAATCATGGCAGTAATTTCCGCGGGACCCAGCGAGCGGATGCCTTCACGAAAACGCGACTTGCTGCAGTCACAATAGAAGGCCAGTGGGCTTTCTTCAAGAATTTTATAGGTCAGATTGCCGTAGATTGCAGGTAAGATCTGATCAATTGTCAGCTCAGAGAGTGCGGGCATGGCTTTGATTTGCTTTTCCATTTGAGCGATTTCTTCGTCAGTTGCTTCAGGAAGTGCCTGCAATAGAAAGCCGCCTGCTGATTTTACGCTATCTGCATTTTCTTCCAGGATAACACTCACACCGACAGAGCTTGGGGTTTGCTCTGACTGCAGGAAATACCAGGCCAGATCTTCGCCGATTTCAGCAGAGATCAGGTCAACTTGCCCAGTATAAGTGGTGCGAAGCCCCATGTCTTTGATGACGATGAGTTGGCCATTGCCGATCAATTCACCGACCAGAATTTCTCCTGTAGAAGTTCGCTGATAATCAAGATCGGGATTTTTGACATAGCCTTTGACATTGCCGCTGGCATCTGAAACTGCTAGAATCAGTCCCATAGGGCCATCGCCAATGACTTTGACAGTGATTTTTGCATCGCCTTTTTCCAGCGCGCCTAAGATTTGCGCTGCGATCAGTGTTCGACCGAGCGCCACAGTTGAAGAAGCCATTGTCTCATGTCTACGCTGAGCTTCGGCCACTGTTTCGGTCGAATCAAGCGCAAAAGCACGAAAATGTCCATTGTCTGAGATTGATTTGATAAGTTTATCCATTTGTTTCCTCGTTATTCTTTTTGAGTGCGCCATTGCCTTTCAAAGCAAAATAATCAGCCAGGTGCGGCAGCCCTCTATTGATCGTGTAGATCTGGCCGAGCGGCTGAAAGCCAAGTTTTTCAAGCACCCGTCTTGATTGCTTGTTTTCGACAATGGCTGACGCGTAGATCACATCAACCGCAAGTTTGTCAAAGCAGAAGCTGGTAAGTGCACCGATTGCTTCCGGCATCAGACCTTGTCCCCAAAAATCTTGATTTAAAGCATAGAAGATCTCAGTCATGCAGCCGTCGCCCTCAAGGTTGAGCCCGACATCACCAATTACCTGATGATTTACTTTCAATTCAAGGCACCAATTGCAGAGCGAATGTCTAAAATTAAAATTGATGATGAAATTCTGGGCTTCATCTAGATTTCTGCTCAAGCCGAAACCTGCCAGTGAGGCGACTTTTGGATCTGAGTGATAGATCAGGAAATCTTCTGCATCGTCTAGCGTAATTTTTCGGAGAATGAGTCGATCGGTTTCAAAAGTCATGTGCTGCGCCAGAATGAGATTTGAGTTGATTTTTTTGTCCATAGGGATATTATAGCAAAATTGACAAGCCCTTGACAGCGTCATTTTATTATCGCACTGTCAAAAATGCAGCGAATCGGTCAAATCAACATACGATTTGGACGCTGTTTCTGGTATAATTAAATTATAATGAAATTTTTGCAAATCAATTTTGATCGCTTTGACGGACTTGATTCAATCCAACTTGAGGATTATCTGGAATCTCGGCCAGCTGCTAATTATTTGCTTTTGGATTGTCGCCAAGTCACACAGTCGCAATTATTGGAGCTGCTGGAGGCGGTGCGAACGTGTTACATCATTTATGCCTACCCCAATCAGGAGCAGTCTGACGCGTTACAAGCGCTGGGTGATTTTGATGTGACGAAAATCTGGGAAGATGCTGATTTCATTGAGCATTTAACTTTCATGTTTGATGATTTGCTTCAGACGCAGGGATTTTCTGCCTTGCCTGACGAAGCTGCTCGTCTGAGAGATGATTTTCCAGGCCGAATTGAGCGACGCGGCCGTTATGAAATGCTTGTGGAAGGAGATTTCCCAGAGGAAACGGTTCTGTTGGATTTTCAGCGATTGGTAAAAAATTGGGGACGAACAGTATTTGTCATGCCTTTTCGCCGATTTTATAACGCGCCCGGCCGCCATCGACTGACCTTTGACTACGCAACAACTGGGGATTTGCAGGTCATCTATGTCATTTACACCTTGGATCGAGCGGGAAATTTAATTAAAACTGACAGAATCATCGACAAAGAATATCGCTTTGACGCGCCGAAAAATGCGGAGTATCGCGGCCAGATTTTGTTGAAAGGTTCTGGTTCTGTGCGCTTGGGAAAAGTATGGACATACAAGGACAAATTGAATCTGGGCTGGTTCCAAGCTGGAGATCAGCGGACAGAAACCGAAGCAGGTGAATTGATTCATTCCCTGTATTTGCCGGGCAAGCGACATGGCAAGCTGATTGTCGGTTTTTCAGGTAATTTGTCAGAGCTGCCGCATTATGAGCGGCAGTCCATGGCCAATTACGGCTTTCCTGTTCTCTTATTCTGCGACTTGCGGGGACGGGGCGGTGCTTTTCACATAGGAAAAATCGGCGACCATCAGTATGAAAATGCGGTGATGAAACGGATTGATGACTTGCTTATTTCACTGAATTTGACGCGATCCGACCTGATCATGGCAGGCTGGTCAATGGGCTCGTTTCCAGCTGTCTATTACGGCATGAAAATGCAGGCAGGTGATGTGATTGCGGCGAAACCTCTGCTTCATATCGGCAGCATTACCCAAAAGGTTGAGGTGGCTTTCAAAACGGAGCCTTCAATGATATCAGCGCGTGAATATTTGACAGGATTTTATCGGCCGGAGGACACTGAGCAGCTGGATCAAATCATTGAAAATTGCCTGAGAGCGTCAGATCTGACAAAGACAAATTTTTACAGCTTTATCATGAAAAACGATGAACTTGATCATTGTGAGTCTTTCTTCAGGAATATTAAAAATTCTGCAAAATCAGTCGCCTGTGTGGAAGAAGCTGGCTTTCATCCAGAAAAAATTCCAGAAATGAGTCGCTGGATTGATCAAATCTTGAGCAACTTGACGAAGAGTTTGTGATATAATTGTAGCAAAGTTTTGTGGTACTAACATTTATCAGCAAGCAGTAAGTAATTATTAGAATAAGTGCATGGGAGGCAACATGATTTATATTATCGGTGAGTATGGCGTTTACAATCGGGAAGCGGCGATTTTTGGAATCAAGTCGTTGTTTGATAGAGAGGGAATTGATTGTCAAATCATCACACCCTCCATCGATATTAAGCAGCAGAAAAATCGGGCAGCTATTCTTTCAAAGTTTAAAGCAGGCACGATCTGGTCGATCTACGACTGCTTTACTGGCCGTACCATGCTGGATGAAGAAAGATTAACGCCGGATAATTATGAAGCGCCTGAAGGCTATATTGCTGAGGCGGGTTTTGCTTCGCTGCACTACAGGAAAGATAACGAAAAGCTCGAATTAAAGCTGCGTGCGGATGGAAGTATCGAATCTGTTGAACATTTTGAGCGCGATGTACTTATCAGCCGTGATGTTTATGATGATGGCGGCCAATTGGTTGCTCATGAGTATCCTTTGGGAGAGGACACCCTGTCGAAATTGCTTGATATGCAGGGTGACACGATTTTCGAGCTCTATTTGACAGGTAAATATCGTAAAGTGACGAAAGTCAGATATGTGCGTGAAAAGCTGGATTTCCTGTCAGAAGCTGCTTTCTGGGAATGGGCTTTTTTGCAGCTTTTGCAGAACAAGCAAGAAAATGACAAGTTTTTCATTCTCAGTGAAGCATTCCGAAAAGCGATTGTGACAAGTAATTTCAGTAAACTCGGCGTTTATCTTTTGCCCAGCCACCCGTTGGATGAAAATAAACTTCAAGACATACAGTTTGACCATTATGAGAAGTTAGTCTTCAACAGTCACGATGAATTGGACAAAATTGCCGTCAAATTTGACGAGCGTACAAACAGCAAGCTCTATTGGAATAATTACATTACAACGGAATTCCTCCAGCCAAATTATGAGCTGAACACTTTTCCTGTTTTTCTGAATCTGGGAAGTCCGTCTCCTACTGTTGATTTCGATGTGGTGGCAGATTCTATCACTGAAATTTTGACGACTGAAGCGAAAGTAAGCTTTGCCATTGAGTTCACGTTGTTGCGCGACCAGGTTGATTTTTTGAACCTGCTGAAAAGTAAAGGCTTGAGTGAAGAAGAGCTTAAGACGCGTGTGACAGCAATGACGCGGCCATTTCCTGAAACGCGGGAAGCTGCCATGGCGGCATCTGTCCTCTATATTCATTATCAAAACTCTGAAATGATTTCCCAGCCACTGATGCTTGCAATTGCTGGCGAAAAGCCGATTCTGGCGCTAAGCGGAGATCCTTTGCTGAACGATTACCTTGAAGACAATAACGGAAAAATGATTTCTGAAACTTCACTGGCGCGTTTAATAAAACAGATTATTTATGATGTCGAATTTATTAAATATGTGGCACCGAATCCAGGCGTTACCCGTGAGAAGTTTTCCGACACGCCGACAATGGAGCGCTGGGTGGAAATTTTTGATGACAAAGGACAAAAAATTTGACAGTTTATCATATCAACAAAGGCATTGGTCCGTCTTCCAGCGGCATTGAGTATGCTCAGAAGTATCGTTTTGACTTAGTCAAGGATTTTCCTGAAAAACAGTATTTCGTGTTCTGCGACTACATTTACAGCAACTATACGCGCTTTACCGACAATATAGGCATTGATAGGACTGACACACTCAACGCCTATAAGTTTTTGGCGGGCCAGGAAAATCATCCTTCCAGCTACAGTGCAGATGACTTCGCAGCAGCGATTTCTCCCGATTTTACGCGGGAACAAGAAAATGAGCGGGCCGTAAACTTTAGAAAGGACAGCGTGCTGTATAAAGCTTGGCTGATTCCTGAATTGGGCGAAAAAATTGTAGACCGAGTGGACACGATCGTTTCCGGCCGTTTGCTGCAAGTGGCGCATTATAGTGACCGCCTGACAAATATTGATTTTTACAACGGTAAGGAGGTTTTCTGCCGTTATTTCTATAATGAAGCGGGTGATTTGTCAATGCGGCAATTTTTGCATGAAGGAAAGATCATTTTGACCCTGCTTGACGATCTTGTCCTACAGGGGACGAGTGAGTTTTATGATGAGTTTTTTCGCCGCCTGAACTTTAGCAGTCAGGATCTTGTCATCATTGACCGAAATACTGACATCGGGGCAGAGCTGTTAAGACATAAAAATGGCGCCAAGTATGCGGTAGTTGTGCATGCAGAGCATTTCAGCGCGCGTATGACGGATGAAAATTGGGTGCTCTGGAATAATTATTATGAATATGTTTTCACAAATTATCAATTCATTGATTACTTTATCGTCTCAACAGACAAGCAAAAGGAGCGTCTGTCCGCACAATTCGGGATTTATGGCCATCCTGACTCCAAAATTTTGACAATTCCTGTGGGGACAGTAGCTGCCCTCTCAGACGGAAGTCAAGTAGAGGCGAATAAATATAAGTTTCTAACGGCGAGCCGATTGGCCAATGAAAAGCATATCGATGTGCTGGTAAAAGCTGTGGCTGAGGCGAAAAAGTCTCTTCCTGAGCTGGAATTCCATATCTACGGTGCGGGTGGTTTGCAGTCAAATTTATCAGACTTGATCAAGCAGCTTGAGGCCAGTGACTTCATCAAAATGGAAGGCCACCAGAAAATGACAGCAGAGCTTTATGCGAAATACGGCGGTTATTTGACAGCTTCAGGATCAGAAGGCTTCGGCCTGACCCTTTTAGAAGCAGTCGGCGCATGTCTTCCGATTATTGGCCTGGACGTTGATTACGGCAACTCAGAATTCATTAAAGAGGGTGTCAATGGTTATTTGCTTGAGCGCGCAGACGAAGAGAAGCAAGTACAGCTCTTTGCGGAAGCAATTGTTAAAATGGTCAATGAATTAGATTATTCGGCCGCTATCAGGTTTGACCAAGAAAAAGCAAAGCCTTATCTGTCTGAAAATGTCAGTCGTGACTGGCGGAATTTTTATGACCTATGCTTGAACGAAAGCAGTTGAGGCCAGAAGTCTAACCCCTTCAATTTCATTAAGAAGTGAAGGAGGAATTTCGATCAAACTTGCGTTTGAAATTTGTTTTAAAATACCTTGAAAGGGATGTCGATTAGAATGACTGAAAATTTGTCTGAGGGCAGTGCAAAAAAATTAATCCTGACTGATTTTTACCATCAGCCGACCAAACGTTTTCTGGCCAGCTTGACGGCCGCGGGAATTCCCTACAAGCACGTTAACATTAATTACGACGGCTTTATGCCGAATGAGATTCTGAATCCATTTGCGCATCTTATCGGCGCACAAGGCATGCCTGATAAAGATCTGCATTACAATCAGGTCAAAGTTCCAGAGTATGACGAAATCCGCAATCTTGACGGCGGTAAAGCAGAAATCCTGCGCGGTGACAATCTTGTCGGCTACATCTATTATGCGCCGAACACTTGGCGGCTGGTGCGGGAAGTTGTTTGGCTGAGCCGTTCTGCTGTGCCCACAATTGCTTATCGCTACAATCGTCAAGGTTTCAAATACGCCGAAGTGCTCTATGATTTTGAAGGCAAAGAGGTTAAGGTGCTCTACTACAATGCAGAAGGCAAGCAGGTCTTAACAGTAGATGCTGCAAGCCGTGTGATGCTCGGAGAAAATCAAGTATTCCAGAATTTGACTGATTTTGTAAAAGACTATTTGTCCAGACTTTTGGACGGAGTGGATGAAATCTTGATAAATTCAATGTCCACGCCCTTTTTTGTGGCCAATCAAATGCCGAAGATTAAATCCAGCTTGTATTTCCAAGAAGTCATTCATAAAGAAATTCCAGGTAACATGCAGCAGATTCTGGCTGGAAAATCTGCCCTTAAGCGAATTCTCTTTGAAAATTCCAAAGAAATGGCCAAAGTTCAGCGTCTGTCGTCGGAAAACTTTGTTCGCTTGGAGTATTTAGGTGCGATTGAACAATTTGCCCGAGAAAATGAATTCCGTCCTGCGGCGCTGACAGTGACTCGAAGCGATCAAATCCTGTACGATGAAGCCATTGCCAAAACTCTGGCTGAAAACCATATCAAATGGACAATTGCAGCACCTTCAGAAATTTCAGATAAACTGCGAACATTCGCCAATCATCACAAAAATGTCAATGTGCTTGAAGCGATCAGCAGCAAAAATCTGCCTAAATTATTGGCTGACAATGACATTTATCTTGATTTGAACCAAGGCGGTGACTGGGAAAATTCCGTGCAGCGCGCCTATCTCGAAGGCATGCTTGTCATTACAGACATGAAAGTGATCAAAAATGCCGGCTATGAGTTGATTCTTGAAAAAGAACAGGAAATCATTGACGTCCTCAACCGTCCGGATAAAGACAGAGCGTTACGTGTTCTCCGGGAGAAAAAAGGAAAACCAGCAACGGCTGCAGATTATAAGAGACTTTTATGCTGATGGGAAATTTACAAAGAGTTTACTGGCAGCAGGATTTTGTCAAATCAGATCAACTTTACCTGCTTGACGGCGCACGCGTCCGTTATGATGAGCAGCCTGGCATCCTATATGAACACCGAATGCTCCGCGACAATCTTCCGATTTTGGAAAAGCCGCGGGCGCAGTTCCAGAATTTACCTGTCGGCGAGACAATCTCCTTCACTCTGAATTCTGAAGATAGCGGATTATTCAGCTTTTTGGAAGTAAGATTTTTCAAGAGACAGAAACTAACAGCGAGTTTTGCGGCAGCAGAACAGAAAACGCTTCAATTTGTCATTCCTGATTATGATGATTTGACGGTCAGAATAAGAGTTCGAGGCTCTGGAAGCACACGATTATTCTCTGTGAAAGCACGTGTGACCAGCCTTGATGGTTTGATTTACGCTGGTGATCGGGCACTGTCAGAAAATATTGGACTTTTAGAAATTATCGGAGACGACGAAAAAATGTGCGTCAGCTTCTCAAAAGATTTGCATTATCTGGCAGCCGAATTCTTCAGAGAAACGAAGCCGCAGCTACATTTTGCCAGTCTTGATGGAAGCTTTGATCCCAAGATCGTCACTGAGTTTATCCTGCAGCAAGCGCCAAAAGAGCTGCTCCTTTTTCAAGCACCAGCGGACATCCTGTCAATTTTATCGCAGCACTTCCCTCTCACCATTATTGAATAAATAGTTGTAAAAAAACCATGGCAGTTTTTTTCGGGCAAAGTTCATTTCCTTTTGATAGAAATATATTATAATAATAATTGAAAACGTGATAGTACAGACTGCCAATAAGCCAAACGCAAGAGACAAAGAACCCTTGCCCCAATACTCTCTCAAAGGAGAATTATCATGGGATTTTATGATTACAAAGCAGTAAAGATGAACGATCAGGAAGTCAGCTTGAGCGATTATGCAGGTAAAGTCGTCTTAGTCGTCAATACTGCCTCAAAATGCGGCTTCACCCCTCAATTTGAAGGACTGGAGCAGCTTTACAAAGAAGATCGGGACGAAGGTCTAGAAATTCTCGGCTTTCCCTGCAACCAATTTGCCCATCAAGATGCAGGCAGCAATGCTGAGATAGAGGAATTCTGCCAACTTAACTACGGCGTGACCTTTACCATGTTTCAAAAAATCGAAGTCAACGGCATTCACGCGCATCCCCTCTACAAATTCCTCAAAAAAGAAAAGCCGGGACTTGGCGGCGCCATAAAATGGAACTTCACAAAATTCCTGATTGACCGCGAAGGTAATGTTGTCGCTCGCTTTGCGCCTACTGTGGAACCTGAGGAAATGAAAAACGAGATTGAAAAGCTCCTTTGACGCCTGTCTCAACATTTTTTGTTCTATCTGTAAAAAAAATCGCCCCTTTGGGCTTTTTTCGTGAATCATTTCATTTAAAACAGTTTTGCTGATCGAAATAGTGTATAATGAATTCATACGTGTCTTTTCTACACAAAGTAATGAATTTGAATACCGCCCAGTCGAGTTTATTACTTTGTATAGAAACACGTAAATAACAAGATGTGAGGTGCGCCCGTTTAGAGGTTGAAAAATAAGAGAAAACTGGCAGGGGAGGCTTGCCTCACCGAAGTTTTCACTTATTTATCAACATCTGGCGCTCCGAACTCAATTTCACAAGATGTGAGGTGCGCCCGTTTAGAGGTTGAAAAATAAGAGAAAACTGGCAGGGGAGGCTTGCCTTACCGAAGTTTTCACTTATTTATCAACATCTGGCGTACTGAACTCAATTTCACAAGATGTGAGGTGCGCCCGATTGGAAGTTGAATAATAAGAGAAAACTGGCAGGGGAGGCTTGTCTCACCGAAGTTTTCACTTATTTATCAACATCTGGCGCTCCGAACTCAGTTCAAAATTTAAGGAGAACATGTCTAAACAAACATTTTCAATGCAATTTGCAGGGCGTACGTTGACTGTTGAAACAGGCGAAGTCGCGAAGCAGGCAAATGGTGCAGTGGTTGTCCGCTACGGCGATACCACAGTTCTGACAGCCGCAACGATGGGCAGAATGTCACTGGGTGACTTCTTTCCGTTAACAGTAAACTATGACGAGAAATACTACGCCGCAGGCCGTTTCCCCGGCGGTTTTATGAAACGTGAGGCGCGTCCGTCAATTGATGCAACACTGACAGCGCGTCTGATTGATCGTCCGATTCGTCCGATGTTCGCTGAGGGCTTCCGCAATGAGGTTCAAGTGATCAATACAGTGCTGAGCTATGACAAAGACTGCAGTCCGCAGATGGCTGCCATGCTGGGCTCATCACTTTCGCTGGCAATTTCTGACATTCCTTTTGATGGTCCGATTGCAGGCGTACAGGTCGGCTATATTGACGGCGAGTACATCATCAATCCGACCAAGGCTCAAAAAGAAGCGTCTTTGCTGGAGCTGACTGTTGCCGGTACTGAGAAGGCCATTAACATGGTGGAATCCGGCGCCAAGGAGCTCTCCGAGGATGTCATGCTGGGTGCGCTGCTGGCTGGCCACGAAGCAGTCAAAGAGCTGATCATTTTCCAAAAAGAAATCCAGGCAGCTGTCGGCAAGCCTAAGGCTGAAGTTGAGCTGCTTCAAGTCAATCCAGACCTCAAAGCTGAGGTGGTTGCGGCATATAACGCAGAACTTCAGGCGGCGGTGAAGAATCCTGACAAACTGCAGCGCGAGGCGGACACACAGGCTGTGAAAGACAAGGTTATCGCAGACTACGAAGCGCGTTTCGCTGAAGATGAAAATCACGACTTGATCATGCGTGATTTGGGCGAAATCCTTGAGCAAATGGAGCATGCCGAGGTACGTCGTCTGATTATTGAAGATAAGGTGCGTCCTGATGGACGTGCGACTGATGAAATCCGTGCGCTGGACGCGCAGATTGACTTTCTGCCGCGGACAATTGTTCATGGCGACGGACTCTTTACACGCGGTCAGACTCAGGCACATTCGACGTTGACGTTGGCGCCGATGTCTGATACGCAGATTATTGACGGATTGGACCCTGAGTACAAGAAGCGCTTCCTGCATCATTATAACTTCCCTCAGTTCTCCGTTGGTGAGACAGGCCGTTATGGGGCGCCTGGCCGTCGTGAAATTGGTCACGGTGCCTTGGGTGAGCGTGCTTTGGCGCAGGTTCTGCCTTCTCTGGAGGAATTCCCTTATGCGATTCGTCTGGTGGCGGATGTATGGGAGTCAAATGGTTCTTCGTCACAGGCCTCTATCTGTGCCGGGACTTTGGCTCTGATGGCTGGCGGTGTGCCCATTAAGGCGCCGGTTGCTGGTATTGCGATGGGATTGATTTCAGACGGCGAGCAGTATACGGTGCTGACGGATATCCAAGGTTTGGAAGATCATTTCGGCGATATGGACTTTAAGGTGGCAGGGACTCGCGAGGGAATCACTGCACTGCAGATGGACATTAAGATTCAAGGTATCAACGAACAGATTTTGCGCGAAGCGCTGGCACAGGCAAAAGTGGCCCGTATGCAGATTCTTGATGTGATTGAGGCGACGATTGCTGAGCCTCGCAAGGAGCTTGCACCGTCTGCACCGAAGATTGAGTCCTTCCGCATTCCGACGGACAAGATTCGTCTGGTTATCGGTAAAGGCGGCGAGACGATTCAGGGAATAACCAGCGACACTGGCGTTCAAATCGACTTGACAGAAGATGAAAATGGCGGATTGGTGGCGATTTACTCGAATGATCAGGCGGCGATCAGCGAGGCGCGCCGTCAAATTGAGGAAATCATCCGCGATGCCAAAGTTGGTGATGTTTACGAAGGAAAAGTTGTCCGCACCATGGATTCGGCTATCTTTGTCAATCTTTTCGGCAAAGTAGATGCGCGCGTGCATATTTCCGAAATGGCTTGGGGACGCACGGCTAAGGTCGAAGACGTTGCCAAAGTCGGTGATATCGTCAAGGTTAAAGTGACAAAAATCAGTGACAAAGGCGTTGATGCTTCGATGCGCGAGCTGATGGAGAAGCCTGAAGGCTACGTGGCACCTGAGCGCAAGCCGCGTTTTGATCGCGGTGAACGTAGAAGCAGCGGCCCAAGACGTGAAGGAGATCGCCCGCGTCATAGCAGTAACCGCAGTTTTGAACAGCGCGAGCGTAAGAACAATTTCCCTGAAATGTCATCGAAAAAGCCAGAATAATTCAGCCCCTGATCAGTATGTTTTCTTAGAACCAATAGCTTTGAAGTTAGCGACAGTTTAGTTGACTGTAGAAAGAAGAGTAAGTTTATGACAACAGGAAAATTTGAGTTAAGCCCAGAATTAGACCAGCGCTTGCGTGATTCGGTCAGCAATCAGGACGATTTTCTAGACAGCGTAGGTTTTGTGCTAGCCTTGCTGAACTTCAATGTTATTGCGCCCAATCCTCTCTTTAGTGTAGGCGTCGGCGGGCATGATGTTCTGCCGATATTCACGGCCGAGTCAGACTGGGACACTTTCATGGCAAATGCTTCAGAATTGCCGGAAAATGTTAACTGGCTGGCGGTTCCATTTACTGTTGTTTTCAATGCTGTGTTACAAACGCCTATTGACTCAATCGGCTTCAACATCAAAACCTCACAAAATCAAGAAACTGGCAATCTTTACTACTTTGACAAAGATAAAATGCGTGAATTCATTGACATTCATGCGAAGCTTGTCAACGACTTGATGAGCGATGAAAATCAGTCTGCAGACCGGTTAGATAAAATTTACCTTGTTCCTGTATATATCGGCTCCCCCAGTTATGGAGAAATTTTCCGCCTCTTTCCGACGCTGGCTTCGCACAATTATAACGACAAGGAAGTCATTCCTATTTTTGACAATGTTCAAAGCTTTGCCAGGTGGTATCGCTATCCAGATTTTGGAGAAGCCTTCAAAAAGAATAAGGGTCAGATACGCGGCATGCGGCTAAAAGAATTGATTCACCCCAGTCTCGGGGAGAATCAGTTTGGAAATGCGGTTGGCGTTGTTATCAATCCAATGGAAATCGGCGCCGACAATCAGGAAGATTTTATCTTGACTTGGGATGCTTTAAAGGACATCAAATAATTACAGCAAAGCCTGCTTCCGTGCATAGAAGCGGGCTTTTTTGATAAGCTGGGCAGAAAGAGTGTGCTATAATTGAGAAATGATAAAGATCCATAATACCTATACAAGAGAACTCGAGCCGCTCATGCCGATTGAGCCCGGGAAAATAAGAATGTATGTTTGCGGTCCAACCGTCTACAATTATATTCACATCGGCAATGCGCGTTCGGTTGTTGCTTTTGATGTGGTTCGTAGATACTTAGAATGGCGCGGTTTTGAAGTTGACTATGTGTCCAATTTCACAGATATTGACGATAAAATCATCAATCGTGCGCGTGAAGAAGGAAAGTCACCAGCAGAGATTTCTGAGAAGTACATCAAGGCATTTTACGAGGACATTGACGCGCTGAACGTAGAACGTGCCACACACAATCCGAAGGCGACAGAGTATGTTGAGCAGATGATTGATTTTGTCCAAGATTTGCTTGACAAAGACTTTGCTTACATTTCCGAAGGGAACGTTTATTTTCGTGTCTCTAAAGCGCATGATTATGCGAAACTGGCCAATAAAAACCTGGCCGAATTGATTGAAGGCGCCTCAGGCCGAACAGATGCAGACGAGGAAAATGGTCGAAAAGAGTCACCTGCAGATTTTGCGCTCTGGAAAGCTGCCAAACCTGACGAGATTTCCTGGCCGACGCCATGGGGAAATGGCCGTCCAGGCTGGCATTTAGAGTGCTCGGTGATGTCAGGCGAATTATTAGGCAAAACCCTTGACATTCACGGCGGCGGAGCAGATCTTGAGTTCCCTCACCATACCAATGAAATTGCTCAGTCCGAAGCGCACACAGGTCAAAAATTTGTCAACATTTGGATGCACAACGGCTTTGTCAATTTTGACGGTGAAAAAATGTCCAAATCCTTGGGGAATTTTAAGACAGTGCATGAGATGTTAGAGACAGGATTAAATCCTCAGGTTTTGCGCTTCTTCTTAGCCGCGACACATTATCGCCGCCCGCTTGACTTCACAGATGCTGCATTGGAGCTTGCTGGAAATAATCTGAAGAAAATTGAAAATGCCTACCGAAAGCTTCATGACAGCCAACATCAGCGCGAAGCCATTGTCAGCAGCAAGCTGGATGCTTACATTTCACGTTTTGAAGAGGCCATGGACGAAGACTTCAATATTGCCAATGGATTGACGGTTTTTTATGATTTTATTGCGGCTGTCAATACTGGAGAAATGTATGGATCAAGGGCTGAGCGTTTTTTTGATGATGTTTTGAAAATCATCGGTATCACGCTTAAGTCAGAGCCCGAGATTCTTGACGAAGAGATCGAGAGAATGATTCAAGCGCGGCAACTGGCGCGTGAAATGCGAGATTATGAGAAATCCGATCAGATACGTGATCAGCTGAAATCTCAGGGAATTGTTCTAGAAGATACAGCAGAGGGGATGAGGTGGTACCGTGCCTGAGCTTTTGCAGTCTGACAAAGCCAAGCTGTTGAACGGGATTGCGCTCGCCTACATTGGGGATGCAGTTTGGGAAGTTTACGTGCGAGACCATTTATTGCTTCTTGGTTTCACAAAACCGTCACAACTGCAGAAGACAGCAGCCAAATATGTCTCCGCCAAAGCTCAAGCCTCAGTCATAAAACAAATGGAACTGGAAGATTTTTTCACCGAAGAAGAAAGCCAGTTTTTTAAGCGAGGTCGCAATGCACACAGCAAAACCACTGCCAAAAATACAGATGTCCTGACTTACCGTATCTCCACTGGATTTGAAGCGGTGGTCGGTTTTCTTCATCTCACGCAGCAAACATCGCGCCTGGAGCAATTCGTCATTTTTTCCTTTGGATTTCTTGAGCAAAATAGTTGAATCAGAAATCAATTTTTGTTATGATTACAAATGTAAACAAAAACAAATTTATATGATTGCACGATGACAGAATATTAATTGCTTGAAAATCGTGCGATGACAAGGAGAAATATGACCAAAAAAATAGCGATTATTGTAGGCAGCCTTCGAAAAGACTCATACAACAAAAAAGTTGCTGAAAAGTTTGCGGCACTTTTGCCTGAAGGATTTGAAGCAAAATTCATCAAAATTGATGATCTTCCCTACTACAACGAAGACCTAGAAACTGCGGATGCGCCTGCAGCATGGACACGACTACGTCAGGAAATTGCAGATGTAGACGGCGTTTATTTCTTCACACCTGAGTATAATCGCTCTGTACCAGCAGCTCTGAAGAATGCTTTGGATGTCGGTTCACGTCCTTATGGTGCAAGTGTTTGGGGCGGAAAGCCTGCACTTGTTGTCAGCGTTTCAACAGGCGCTATTTCCGGCTTTGGTGCCAACCACGTATTGCGCCAGTCACTTGTCTTTCTTGATATGCCGACGCTTCAGCAGCCCGAAGCATACATCGGCAATGTTCAGAACATGATTGATGAAAAGGGCGAAATTGTTGAAGGAACTGTAAAGTTCTTCCAATTGATCACTGATAAATACATTGAATTTTTTAAGCGTTTCAAATAAAAATTTAAAAATTAAATCCCAAAATTGCGGGCTTTGAATCTTATGTTCAAGGCCCGAAACTACGCAATATAGAATTAGATTGGAAAAGAACAGATGACATTTATTGAGACTTTGAAGAACAGACGCAGCATTTATGCTTTAGGTAAAAACATTGATGGTGAGAAGGCCATTGCAGCAATCAAGGAGGCGACTCGTTTGTCACCGACTGCCTTCAACAGCCAGTCCGGCCGTATCCTTGTTGTGACGGAAGACGCTCAGGATAAGCTTTGGAATAGCATTGTCGCAGGAGATTTGGAAGCGACCATGAAGGAACAAGGAGCAACAGAGGAAGCCATTGCAAACACGAAGGAAAAGCTGGCTGGATTCGGCAAAGCTTATGGAACCGTGTTGATCTATGAAGATCAAGATACCATTAAAGATTTGCAAGAGAAGTTTGATTTTTATGCAGAGAATTTTCCAGTTTGGTCAGAACAAGGCACAGGCATTGTCACAATGAATATTTGGGGCGCTTTGACTGAAGAAGGCATTGGCGCAAACCTGCAGCATTACAATCCAGTCATTGATGCTGATGTTGCTAAAGCCTTTGATATTCCTGCCAATTGGAAGCTGCGCGGCCAACTCGTCTTCGGCTCAATTGAAGCACCAGCTGCTGATAAAGAATTTATCTCAGACGATGTGCGTTTCAAGGTTGCCAAATAAAGCGTCAAATCGCGTTTCCTGAGAACGCAAAAAACTAAAAGACGAATTGTTCGGATGTCTGATGCATTGAACAAAGCAATTCTCACAAGTCCTGTAGAAATACGGGATTTTTTGCTGCTAAAAAATTGCTTACTTTTTCACAAATTTCTGTTATAATAAAATGTATTATTTATGAAAAATATTCTGAAAGATAAACGTCAACCAGCACTTGACTTTTTACGTTATATAGGCCCTGGACTCATTGTTGCAGTGGGTTTTATTGACCCTGGCAATTGGGCCGCCAACCTGGCTGCAGGTTCTCAGTTCGGCTACAAGCTGCTCTGGGTCATTTCGCTGTCAACCATCATGTTGGCTGTTCTGCAGCACAATGTGGCTCATTTAGGTATTGTTACAGGCAAATGTTTGTCTGAAAACACACGCCAATTTTTAAATCCTGTGCTGAGCATCATTGTTCTGGGAACAGGAATTTTAGCAGCGATTTCGACAGCAGTGGCGGAGATACTTGGCGGCGCGATTGCAATTAATATGCTTTTTCATTTGCCGATGTGGCTGGGCGCTTTGTTGACAGGTGCGCTTGTTACCTGGTTTCTCTTTTCAAATTCTTATCCGAAGATTGAAAAAGTGATCATCGGCTTTGTCAGTTTAATCGGCATTTGCCTACTCTTTGAGATTTTGATTATTCCAAATATCGACTGGGCTGCAGCCGGCCGTAGTTGGGTGATTCCGAGCATTGATAAAAAGAGCCTGCCGGTCATTATGTCGGCGCTTGGTGCAGTCGTCATGCCGCACAATCTTTTCCTTCATTCCGAGGTCATTCAAAGCCGCCAATGGAATCTTAAAGACGAATCTATCATGAAAAGACAGCTGAAGTTTGAGTTCATGGATACGGTTTTCTCAATGTTTCTGGGCTGGGTCATCAACTCAGCGATTATCATTATTGCAGCAGCTGTTTTATATCCAAATGCCGTCAATGAGATTAATGAAGCGCAGGCGATGCTGACACCGCTTTTAGGCCCCGCTTCGGCCATTATTTTTGCCGTCGCCTTTTTAGGGTCTGGGCTCGCTTCCTCGGTAACGGCTGGTATGGCTGGCGGTTCAATTTTCGCAGGTATTTTCCGCGAACCATACGATATTTCTGATCCGCATTCAAAACTCGGCGTGATGATTACAATTTTCGCAGCGACGCTTACTGTCTGTGCTTTGTCGCTTTTCAGCGACCCTTTCCAAATTCTAATCTGGTCTCAGGTAATGCTGAGTGTGCAGTTGCCGATTACGATTTTTACTCAGATTTATTTGACTTCTTCCAAGCGTGTGATGGGCAAATATAAAAATGTGCTGTCAACCAAAATTGTTATTTTGGCCATTGGAATTTTTGTCACTGTATTGAATATTATTTTGGTGGCGCAGATGTTTTAAATCCTGGCATGATGATGCGATAGGATGATATTGTGGATTGGCTGCCGCGTTGAAATGAGTTGCTTTATTATTTCACGGACAGTCCGCAAAATTGGCTCTTGCCAGCAGTAGAAGTAATTTAGACTTCTTGTACAAAAGTATAAAAAGCTTACAAATATATAAACATATTGATGGACAAATATTCATGAACATATTATGATAAAGATGAAGGGGAGATATGAAAACCCTCATTTTCAAACGCAGCTTTGGCAAGAAAAGAAGGCAAAAAAAGGACATTTAAGGCTTTTAATGATATACTGATATTAGGTAGGACAGGGTATCCGTATTTTTGATATGAATAATTATGTTACTTCGAGTGCTGCGATAAAAGGTTATAATTTTTATAAATATAATAAATAATAAAGGGTTGAGCACGTTCTTGCTTTTCGGCTGGAAACATTGGCTGTTGTGCGGATTGTAAGCAACCAAAAAAGGAAGGTAATTATGACACAAATTGACTGGGAAAAAGAAGTTGACGCGCGTAAAGATGATTTACTCGCCGACTTGTTTGAACTCTTGAAAATCAATTCTGTAAAAGACATGGCGCATGCCACTGAGGAATTTCCGATGGGACCTGGTCCAGCTAAAGCCTTACAGAAATTCCTTGAATTAGCAGAGCGTGACGGCTTCCGCACAAAAAATCTGGATAATCTGGCGGGTCATTTCGAATATGGCGACGAGGATCTTGAAGCTTTCGGGCTTCTTGGTCACATGGACACAGTGCCGGTTGATGATAACTGGGTAACAAATCCATTTGTACCAGTCATCAAGGGTGAAGGCGCCGAAGCAAAACTCTATGCTCGAGGCGCGTCAGATGACAAGGGACCGTCAATGGCTGCTTATTATGCGGTTAAAATCATCAAAGAACTTGGTCTTCCAATTTCAAAGAAGATTCGCTTCATTGTAGGCACCGATGAAGAGTCTGGCTGGGCTTGTATGAATCACTACATGGAACATGAAGAAATGCCTAAATACGGCTTTTCTCCAGATGCTGAATTCCCAATTATCAACGGCGAAAAGGCGATTATCGGCGTGAAAACGACTTTCCCGACTTTAGACGGTGAAGGCGAATACAAACTTGAGAGTTTCAAGGCTGGTATGGCGTTGAATATGGTGCCTGCTGCTGCAACTGCTGTTGTCACTGGTGATGTGGCTGCACTGGAAGCGCCTTTCAACGACTTCTTGTCAAAGAATGAGCTTAAAGGCTCTGTCAAGATTGAAGGCGACAAGGGGACATTTGCATTGGAAGGCGTTGGTGTTCATGCCATGGATCCTACCCTCGGCAAAAATGCAGGGACTTTCCTAGCAGCATTTTTGAACAATTATAAGTTTGACGCAAGCGGCGCCAATTATCTTAAAGTAACAGCAGATTATTACCATCTTGACCATGATGGCGGCCCACTTGGCATTTCATACGTACATCCTGTGATGGGCAATGTGACAACACCTGCCAATCTCTTTGAGTACAGCCCTGAGGGTGAGAAATACGTTACTTTGAACGTGCGTTACCCTGACGGCATTACTTATCAAGAAATTGAAAGCAAGATGAATGAAACCTTGAATCCATTTGGTGTCAAAGCTGAAGTGGAAGAGGGCGGACATCTTGAACCGCATTATCTGCCGGGAGATGATCCAATGGTTCGCACTTTGCTGGACGTTTACGAGCAATATACCGGTGAAAAAGGCGAAGAAGTTTCAATCGGCGGCGGTACTTACGGTCGTATTCTTGAACACGGCGTTGCTTACGGCGCACTCTTCCCTTGGCGTGAATCAACCATGCACCAACCAAACGAATATATGTATGTAGATGACATTCTCAAGTCAGCAGCGATTTACGCAGATGCCATTTACAGATTGATTAAGTAATTTGTGTCGTTCAAGAGGTGCAGACTTATATGGTTTGTACCTTTTTATCGGTTAGATGCCTGTTCAGAAGCTTTCAGTATTATTTGTCTACTGTCATCGGAAGATTGTGGTCTATCGTGAAATTTAGCTGAACAGCATCTTTTCTACAGAGTAATAAAAAATTAAAAGGAAAAATTTTGAAAAAATTATCAAAAGATGCTTATGGCGGCGTGCCCGGCAAAGACTATGTGCCATACGAAAACGGTCGTAAGACCAATGCAGGTAGTCCGTTAGTATTAGTAATCGGTACCATTCTGGCAGTTATCTTTGCTGCCTCAACTGCTTATTCTGGCATGAAAGCAGGTTTGACAGTTGCTGCTGGTATCCCTGGCGCAATTCTTGGTTCTGGAATTCTGTCAATTTTCATCCGCAAAAATACCTTCTTAAAGAAAAATATTCTCCAATCAATGGCGTCTGGTGGTGAATCCATCGCATCTGGTATTATTTTCGTGCTCCCAGCCATTATCCTGATTGGCGGAAAAGTTAATTTCATTCAAGGGATCTTAGTCGGTGTAGCCGCAGTCTTCTTTGGAATTGGTATCTTGACTTTTGTGCAAGATTACCTCTTAGTTGAAGAACACGGCAAGCTGATGTATCCTGAATCAATGGCCATTTCTGAGTCATTGGTGGCACTTAACGGAACCGGCGGCTCATCGCTCAAATATATGGGCATCGGTTTTGGCATTGGTGGTGTGATCACAGCTTTGACAACTTCTGTTTTCGGCGTCTTGAACAATGTGATCGACTACGTTAATGAGAGTTTCTACAAGTGGAAGTTCTCCATGGAAGTCAATCCAATGCTGGCTGCGATTGGTTTTATTGTCGGAACGGATGTTTCGATCATGATGTTTGCAGGCTCGATTTTGGCCAGTATGGCAGTTGTACCTTTGATCGGTTATTTTTCAATCATGGCTCAAGACGGATTCCAAGTTTGGAATGCTGCCTCTGTTCATATTTCTGCCATGCAGGTAGCAGATATTGCAGGCTCTTATGTGAAATACATCGGTGCTGGTATGATGATTTCCGGCGGTATCATTGGCGCAATTAAGCTGATTCCAACGATTGTCAATTCCGTGAAGGCGACTTTGGCTGGACGCAAGAATGCTGAAGCTGGCGATCGTGATTCTGTCGGTGTGATTGCACTGATTATCGGTGTAATTCTGACCTTTGTCTTTGGCTTTGTCATCAGCGGGAATCCGGCAATTGCGTTGCTGGCAGGTATTATTGCACTGGTTTTGGCGCTCTTATTCGTCATTGTTTCTGGCCGTTTGACTGGTACGATCGGAACGTCAAATCTGCCTGTTTCTGGGATGACAATTGCGGCGCTGGTTATTCTGACCCTGGTCTTTCTGATGATGGGCTGGACAAGTAATCATGACATTCAGACACTCTTGCTCTTTGGCACCTTCATTGTTGTGTCCATCTCGGTTGCAGGCGGCTACACACAGTCTCAGAAAGTAACATTTATCGTGGGCGGACGACCGAGCGAAATCCGCAAATATTACCTTTTAGCAGGTACGATCGGCGTTATCATCGTTGTGGGTGTGATCGGTCTCCTTTCAGGACAATTGGCGATCACAGGTGCGAATACACCTTTTGCACTGCCGCAGGCTAACTTGATGGCTACATTGACCAGCGGCATTATCCAGGGGAACCTGCCTTGGCACATGATTATTGTGGGTATTGTCTTTGGTATCGTCCTTTACATGATGGGCGTTTCAGTCATGACCTTTGCCATCGGTTTCTACCTGCCGATTTCTACGACTTCGATTATTTTGGTGGGGGCACTTTTACGAGTTTTGGTTGAAATGATTTCCAACAAAAAAGCGAAGGAAGTTAAAAATGAACGTCTTTCTGCAGGGGTTTCACTGTCATCCGGCCTGATTGCTGGTGCTTCTATTATTGGTCTTATCGGCATTATTCTTCAAGTTACCGGCGTGATCAAAGTCGGCACACCAACTGGATTTATGAGCGGAAATGCCATTGCTTGGATTCTACTGGCAATTCTTATCATTGCCATTCTGCTTCCTATTTTAATGATCAATAAAGCGCCTAAGTCCGAGGACGAAGATGCCTAAGCATAATGCGACTGATTTGAGTGTCATCTACGACATTCGGCCGGCCACCAAATATGATGAATTTGATGGACACATACGTGTGATAAAAGAACAAAATCACTGGTCCCAGCGCTTCATGCGCCGACTTGGCGTCAAGATTCCTTTGAGAAGCTATAAAGAACTTGACGATTATGGGACATTCGTTTTCAAGATGATTGACGGAAAAAGAACCATCCATGAGATAGGCTCTGCCCTCAGTGAAAAGTACGAAGAAGCTGGTGATCAGCTTTATGAACGCCTCATTCCTTATCTGGAACATCTTGAACGAAATGAAAAATGGATTCAAAAAAAATGAGTGGACGCATGCCTGTCATGCAAATTTCAGGCAAGCTGAACTCAAAACAAAGACAAGCCTTAACAAACTCGGATTTTCTTGTTTTCTATGCCATTCACATGAAAACCAGCTCGAATCTGAAATAAGTAGTTTGTCCCGGCTTGTGGAAGAAAGAGGTAAAAATTAATGGTTGAGAATCTTAGATATAAATCAGTCTTTGATATCATCGGCCCAGTCATGGTTGGCCCCTCTAGCTCGCATACAGCTGGAGCAGCTCGAATCGGTAAAATCGTACGTTCGATTTTCGGCGACTTGCCCGACCAGCTCGAAATCCATCTCTATGAAAGTTTCGCCAAAACTTACCGCGGTCATGGAACAGACGTTGCCATTGTGGCAGGCGTTCTAGGCATGGATCCGGACGATCCTGAGCTCCCGAACTCTGCTAAACTTGCTTATGAAGCAGGGATGGAAGTCAGCTATGTTCTACATCTTGATGAACAAACCGATTTTCCAAATACGGCGCGTCTTGTCTGCCATAAAGGTCATAAAACGATGGCCATTACAGGAGTGTCATTGGGCGGTGGTCTAATAAAAGTCACAGAACTCAATGGTTTTGAAGTTTCTATCTTCATGGGAATGCCGACATTTATTACGGTGCAGCGCGATGTACCTGGTGTCATTTCTAAAGTTACAACAATTTTACGCGAAAACGAGATCAACATTGCCCAGATGAATGTGACGCGAACTGCGAAGGGCGATAAGTCTATCATGATTATTGAAGTTGACACCACGCAAAATGTTGACGCAGCATCTGAAGATATGAAGAAAATTCCAGAACTTTACGATGCGACTTTCTTTATGTAAATGAGGTGAGTAAAAATGTATGCAAATATCACAGAATTGATTGAGCAAGCCAAAAAAGTTGGTTCGGTGGCAGAAGTGGCCATTCAAACCGAAATTGAAGTGACAGGGCGCTCACGCGAAGATATCATTGAACTAATGGAACGCAATCTTCAGACCATGAAAGATTCGATTGCCAGCGGTTTAAAAGGAAAAAAGTCACTGACTGGACTGACAGGCGGCGATGCACTGAAGCTTGATAATTATATCAAGTCTGGAAAATCTATTTCGGGTGCCGGCATTATGACTGCCGTGCGTAATGCCTTGGCTGTCAATGAAGTTAATGCGCAAATGGGGCTAATTTGTGCCACACCAACAGCTGGTTCAGCAGGAACCCTGCCTGGCGTATTGATGCTGGCCATTGATAAATTAGGGCTGACACATGAAGAGCAGTTGAACTTTCTCTTCACAGCTGCTGCATTCGGCTTGGGAATTGCGAACAATGCCACAATTGCTGGAGCAGAAGGCGGTTGTCAGGCTGAAGTCGGTTCTGCATCGGCCATGGCTTCTGCAGCCCTTGTCACCGCGGCCGGCGGAAGCCCTGAGCAGGCTGAGCAAGCGATTTGCTTAGTTCTTCAGAACATGCTCGGATTGGTTTGCGATCCAGTAGCAGGGCTTGTAGAAGTTCCTTGCGTGCACCGTAACGCCTTGGGTTCATCGCAGGCACTTGTCTCAGCAGATATGGCCTTGGCTGGCATCAGTACCATCTTCAATGCGGACGAAGTCGTATCAGTGATGTACAAAGTCGGGAAGAATCTCCCGGCCATCTACCGCGAAACTGCAGATGGCGGACTGGCTCAGACACCAACAGGCCGCGCAGTAATGGAAAAAATCTACGGCGGAAAATAACAAGATGTGAAGCGCGCCCGCAAAGAGACGTAGAAATTTAGGGATTTGAGGTTCTGCCGAAAGGCAGGTTCTCGAATCATCTAATTTCCTAGTCTCTGGCGCGCTGAACACGATCTCATTCGTCTTTCACAATAAATATAGTTGACAAAGCTCAACTTAAGAGTTAAAATAACTTCAGAGACAAGTTGATTGGATGACTTTTAAGAGAGCAAGCGGCGGGTGAGAGTTTGCAAGTTAGAAATTTCAATACCACTCTTTGAAAGGAAAGCCTTGCTTTTCCAAAACTAAATTCAATTCTGATGCGAACATCAGACGCCTCCAGCACGATACGCTGATGATGAGAAGTTTCCCTTTGACTGAAGCGTCTTTTAGTGGAACTTGAAATAAGGTGGTAACACGCATTCTGCGTCCTTTGTTGTAAGGACAAGCAGAATGCGTTTTTATTTTAGCTGTTTGTCCAAGGAAAAATGCAAAGAGTAAGCCGGTATGCGGCTTATAGACTGAATCAGCAGCTGCGATTTCAGTCGGAAAGGAAAAAAATGGTTAAAATTACATTCCCTGATGGTGCGGTCAAAGAGTTTGACTCAGGCATTACGCCTTTCGAGATTGCGAAGTCCATCTCTCCAAGTCTTGCCAAAAAAACTCTGGCCGGCAAATTGAACGGTAAGCTTATTGATGCGCGCCGCGAAATCAATTCTGACGGTGACTTTGAGATTATCACGCCAGAATCAGAAGAAGCACTTGGTTTGTTGCGTCACTCAGCTGCACATTTATTCGCGCAGGCTGCACGTCGTCATTTCCCTGAGATTCATCTTGGCGTAGGCCCAGCCATCCAAGACGGCTTCTACTACGATACTGACAATGCTGCCGGGCAGATTACTGCTGAAGACTTGCCGATGATTGAAGAGGAAATGCACAAAATTGTCAAAGAGAATTTACCTTCTGTTCGCCGTGAAGTCTCAAAGGCTGAGGCGAAAGAGATTTTTGCGCACGATCCTTATAAGCTTGAACTTATTGAGGAACACAATGAGGACGAGGGCGGACTGACGATTTATACACAGGGTGAGTACACGGACCTTTGCCGCGGTCCTCACGTGCCGTCAACTGGCTACATCAAGTTCTTTAAACTTTTGAGCGTGGCAGGTGCTTATTGGCGCGGTAATTCCGATAATGCCATGATGCAGCGTGTCTACGGCACTGCTTGGTTTAGTCAGGAAGATCTTGATGCCAACCTGCAGATGCGTGAAGAAGCCAAAGAGCGCGATCATCGCAAACTCGGCAAGGAGCTCAATCTCTTCTTCAATGACGCTGCGCTGGGTGCAGGTACTGCTTACTGGCTGCCGGACGGTGCAACGATTCGCCGCATCATTCAGCGTTATGTCGAAGATCAGGAAGTAGCAAATGGTTACCAGCACGTCATCACACCGATTTTGATGAATTTGGACATTTATAAGCAATCCGGCCACTGGCAGCATTATCGTGAGGACATGTTCCCGCCAATGGATATGGGTGACGGCGAGGAGATGGAGCTGCGTCCAATGAACTGCCCTTCGCACATTGCCATCTACAAGCACGATGTGCATTCCTACCGTGAATTGCCGATTCGTATCGCTGAGTTCGGTATGATGCACCGCTACGAGAAATCAGGTGCTCTCTCAGGCCTTCAACGCGTGCGTGAGATGACCCTGAACGACGGACACACATTCGTCACATTAGACCAAGTCGAAGAGGAATTCGGCAAAATCCTGAAGCTTGTCCTTGACATGTACCGTGATTTCGGCATTGAGGACTACAATTTCCGCCTGTCCTACCGCGATCCTGAAGACACTGAGAAGTACTTCCCAGATGATGAGATGTGGGAGAAGTCGCAGAAAATGCTCAAAGCCACGATGGACGACCTCAAGCTGGATTACGTTGAAGCAGAAGGTGAAGCCGCATTCTATGGACCTAAACTTGACATTCAGGTTAAAACGGCTCTGGGCAATGAAGAAACCCTGTCAACCATTCAGCTGGACTTCTTGAACCCAGAGAACTTTGACATTACTTATGTTGGCGCCGACGGCGAAAAGCATCGTCCTGTGATGATTCATCGCGGTGTTATCTCAACGCTGGAGCGCTTCATTGCTTATTTGATTGAGCAGTACAAGGGCGCATTTCCAACCTGGCTGGCACCAACTCAGGCGACTATTATTCCTGTCAATGAAGAAGCGCATGGCGATTACGCCTGGAAGATTGCAAAGACTTTACAGGAGAAAGGTTTCCGAGTTAAGGTTGATGACAGCAATGAAAAAATGGGCTACAAGATTCGTCAATCCCAGACCAAGAAGATTCCTTATCAGATCGTGATCGGCGACCAGGAATTGGCCGAAGGCAGCGTTAACATTCGTCGCTATGGTTCAACAGACACTGAAGTTTTGTCCTTTGATGAATTTGTTAAATCTCTGGAAGCTGACGTGGCAAATATGAGTCGTAAAAAATAAACGAATCAATGAATTGTGATAAAACTTTCTCCTGATTTTCAGGTGAAAGTTTTTTTGTCTTTATGATCGTAAAGAGGACAGAGCTGAAAATGATTCAAAAAATAAAATTATTTAATAGTAAAAATTATATAAAAATAGTTGATTTTTTTCTTTTATTGTAATATAATTAATTCACAATAATATTCAGATAATTTAGGTGTCGAGAGTTATTGTTGTAAACTTTACTTGGAGGAGTGAAATGAAAAAAGTCAAACTAATGGGAGTATCCGCTGCAGTGCTGTCAGCGGTTGCGCTTCTGACAGCCTGTAGTTCGTCAAATAAGGGCTCGGATACCTCAACCAAAGCACCAACAAAATATGCATATGTGTATACCACTGAACCTTCAACATTTGATTACCTACAATCAAATCTATCGGCGGATTCTGACATTTTCTGCAATTTTGTAGACGGGCTGATGGAGAACGATCCATCAGGCAACTACGTCGGCGCCCTAGCCAAATCCTGGTCGGTGAGCGATGACGGAAAAACTTATACCTATCATCTTCGCAAAAACATTAACTGGGCAAATGCCGATGGCTCTGTTTATGCGCCGATCAAGGCTTCAGACTTTGTAGCAGGCTTGCAGCATGCCGTAGAAGTCAAGTCAGAAATGCTCTATCTGGTTCAGCCTTTGATTTCTGGTCTTGATGATTATGTGACAGGTGCTTCGAAAGATTTTTCTAGTGTTGGTATCAAGGCAGATGATGAGGCAGGAACTGTTACCTACACTCTGAACAACCCAGCGCCCTATTGGAATTCATTAACAACTTATCCGATTCTGTTTCCAGTCAATTCTGATTTCTTAAAGAGTAAGGGAGAAGATTTTGGTAAAGTTTCATCACCAGACAATGTGCTCTATAGTGGTCCATTTGTTCTGTCGAATTTCACTTCAAAATCAGTTGTTGAGTTGAAGAGTAATCCTTCATACTGGGATAAAAAGAACGTTCATATCACAGATATTAAATGGAACTATTACGATGGTGCTCAGCCGGCATCGCTCTTTACGCAATATGACAAAGGCGTATACACTGTCGCGAGGGTTTATCCGAACGACCCGTCTTATAAGAATGTTGAAAAGAACTACAAGGATAACATTAATTACAGTCTCACGACGCCAACAACTTATAATCTTACCTTCAACCTGAACCGTCAAGCCTATAAGCTGACAAAGAAAACCAGCTCAGAGGAAAAGACCTCGGCTGCTAAAGCTATTCTCAATCACGACTTCCGAGCGGCGATCAACTATTCGATCGATCGGATCAGCTACAATGCCCAAGCCAGCAATGAGCAGGGCGGAAAAAATCAAACGCGTAACTCGTTTACAATGCCGAATCTGGTCAGTGTTGACGGCAAACCTTATTCAGATGCCGTTAAGGCCGAGCTGGACAAGATTGATTCCTCTCTCTGGAAAGACGTTGACATGAGCGATGGCAATAACTCGAAATTTAATGAATCGCTTGCCAAGTCTGAGTTTGCTAAAGCAAAAGAAACGCTAGAAGCAGAGGGCGTCAAATTCCCGATTCATCTGGATTTGCCGCAGCAGCAAAGTTCTGTTGTGCTGGTCAATCAGGCAAAATCTTTGAAGCAGTCCATTGAATCAACCCTTGGTAAAGAAAATGTGGTGGTAGATCTCAACTTGACAAATGATGACGACTTCTATGCGGCGACCTATATGGCAACTTCCGGCGAGCAGTCAGACTTTGATATCTCAACAGCCTCAGGATGGGGACCAGATTACATTGATCCGGCAACCTTCCTGAACATCTACGATTCACGCCACGGCGACATGCTTCAAACGCTCGGTTTAATCGGAACGGATGATCAGGCATCATCACCTGAACAAGCTGCCGCCATTAAAGCAGTCGGTTTAGATGAATATGATCAGCTCTTGGACGCAGCGGCAAAAATCACCGATACTTCTAAGCTGAATGACCGCTACAAAGCCTATGCGAAAGCCGAAGCTTACCTAGACAATACCTTTATTCAGATTCCTCTGCAGACGGCAGGCGGCACGCCAAACCTGAGCAATGTGGTACCTTTCTCAAGTTCTTATGGACTCTGCGGTATCTCTAATGCGTTGACAACTACCAACTCTCGTCTTAAATACACCAAACTTCAAGATAAGCCAGTCACTCAGGCACAATACGATAAAGCTAAAACAGCCTTTCTAAAAGCCAATGAAAAAGCAAAAGTACTGGACGAAGTTAAAGAATAAGCTTATTCTGGAAACTGTTTTTTAAAAATGTTTTACTCAAATGCCTCTTTTTCCAGTTTAGAGGCATTTGATTATTTTCAAACAGAACAAACCTAAATGAAAAGGAAAGCTTATGGTTAAATATATATTTGGAAGATTGCTTCGTGGTATTATTTCGATTTTTTTAGTCACGACGTTTACCTATGCCTTAGTCTATAGTTTGATTCCGCGCCACACAGTATTTACTCATGATCTCAACTACAATAAAATTGCTTCCGTTCCGGACAAACGAACAGATTATGAGAATACCGTTTTTGATGAAATAGGCTACATTGAGTATTTAAACTCACGTGATTTGCTCCTGAAAGCTGAAAAAACAGACGCGAGCGTGACAACGAAACACACTCAAAAAAATGAGAAGATCTTCAAAGCTTGGGCAAAAAAAGCCGGCTCCGGCTGGAAGATTCATCAAATGCCGCAAAGCAAAAACTTTTATGCTGTTCGAGAGATTCCGCTTTATGAACGCGTCGGACGTTTTTATAGTCAACTGATTCAGATTGATCATATTTGGCATGTGCAGGATAAGACAAATCCGAATCTCAAACGCGGCTACTCTGTAAGCACCAAAGGCGGTCTGGCACTGATAGGCAGCGGGACAAAGTACAAGTATCAGCTCTATGTCGATGGAAAATTTCCATTTATTCATCAAAATATTGTGCATCTCTATTTAGGGCAGTCTTATCCGACTTACTCTGGTCAGGGCGTTCTGCAAGTCATTGAACAAAGTCAAGGTCAAGCGAAGCTGGCAATGACACAGTTCCCGACAGGTAAAATGCTCTCAGCGGCCAATCTGCATTCGGCACAATATCAAAGCCCAAGTAAAACGGACGCGCCCACCAAGGCAAAATTCAGCAAAGATCCATACACTCTCACGCAAAACAACAACAGAGATTTTTCAATGATTGCGACTTCGTTTCTGAATGGCTTCATTGCGCTTGTCATTGTTTATGCGCTTGGAGTGCCATTGTCAATGCTCTTCGCGCGTAAAAAGGGCACTTGGATCGACGGCATCGGCAATACGATTGTTATTCTGTCAATTGCTTTGCCCAGTCTGGCTTTCGTTTACTTTCTGCAGTTCATCGGCGGAAAAATCGGCTTACCAACACTCTTTCCAGACTTAGGGGCGCATAATGTTCTGTCTTATGTGCTGCCCGTATTCATTTTAGCCGCCTTATCGCTTGGCGGCACGATTCAATGGGTTCGACGTTTCATGATTGATCAGTCCTTGAGTGATTATGTCCGCTTTGCGCGCTCAAAAGGCTTGTCAGAAAAAGAGATTTCCAGTCGCCACATCATGAAAAATGCCTTGATTCCGATTGTTCAAGGAATTCCAGGTTCAATCATCGCTACAATCGGGGGTGCCACCATTACAGAAACGATTTTCAATGTGCCGGGAATGGGTAAAATGCTGCCGGCGGCAATTTTGTCACACAACAATGCCATGGTTGTCGGTCTGACCTTTATATTTACTGTAACTGCTGTGATCTCACTGATCTTGGGCGACTTTGTCATGACGCTGGTTGATCCTCGCATCAATCTTTCTGTAAAACGAGGAGGTGAAAAATGACAAATAAAAAAATTGAAAATTTGACAGCGGATCTTTTCGAATTTGCAAAAGTTGATGAATTGGACTCTGAAAGAATTGATGCCCCGATTTATTCCTATTGGCGCTCAGTTTTCAGGAAATTCTTCAGCTCGAAGTTTACAATTCTCATGCTTGTCATCATGCTTGTCATCATCATATTAAGTTTCATCCAGCCTCTTTTTTCAGGCTACAGTTTCATGAATACAGGCAACATCAATGACTTTGCTTCACGATATAATCCGCCCAGTCTGCAATACTGGTTTGGTACAGATTCAAATGGACAGAGCCT
Organism: Streptococcaceae bacterium; assembly: GCA_031285775.1. Lineage (GTDB taxonomy): Bacteria > Bacillota > Bacilli > Lactobacillales > Streptococcaceae > Lactovum. The sequence goes on from JAITVN010000013.1 coordinate 54,439, forward strand.
CTTTGATGCGGTTTGGGCAGGCGCAAGAACCTCAATTTCCATCGGATTTCTGGCCACTTTGATTACGACTGTGATTGGTGTGGTTGTCGGCGCGATTTGGGGAAATTCACCGCATATTGATCGCTTTATGCTTGAAATTTATAATGTGGTCAGCAATGTGCCGCTGCTCCTAATCATCATGGTTCTCTCCTTCTCATTCGGCAACGGCTTCTGGAATCTGCTCTTTGCCATGTCGGTGACTTCCTGGCTGGGAACGGCTTACTTTATCCGTGTTCAGGTCATGATCATCCGTGATCGGGAGTACAATTTGGCTTCAAGGACATTGGGGACGAGGACTTGGCATATCGTGACCAAAAATACGCTGCCTTTCATGGTTTCCGTCATTATGACAATGGTTTCCACGTCCTTGCCGAGTTTCATAAGCTATGAAGTATTTCTCAGCTTTCTAGGCATCGGATTGTCGGCAGATACCCCATCGCTCGGGCGTATGATTTCACAGTATTCAAATAATGTGACAGATGAAGCCTATTTGTTTTGGATTCCTGTCATTGTACTTGCTTTGATCACAATGTCGCTTTACTTGGTCGGACAGGCTTTAGCAGATGCGTCAGATCCAAAGACACACTTGTAGGAGGAAAAAATGACAGATAAAAATAAAATTATTGAAGTCAAAGATGTTTCCGTTCAATTTCAAGTGCGCAAGCGTGTTTTGACGGCTATTCGCGACATTTCCATTGATTTGTACGAAGGTGAAGTTTTAGCAATCGTTGGCGAATCAGGCTCAGGAAAATCCGTTTTCACTAAAACATTCACAGGAATGCTGGAGGAAAATGGAAAGATCTCTGCGGGTTCAATCATGTACCATGGGCAGGACTTGACGCAGATTCATTCCAACAAAGAGTGGAGCAAAATCCGCGGCGGAAAAATTGCCACTATTTTCCAGGATCCTATGACTTCGTTGAATCCTGTTGTCACGATCGGCAAGCAGATTGTTGAGGTAATTGAGAAGCACCAGAAGATCAAAGGTGCCAAAGCCAAGGAAATTGCCATTGATCTGATGAATAAAGTTGGCATTCCAGATGCGGAAAAAAGATTTAATGATTATCCCTTTGAATATTCAGGCGGAATGCGGCAGCGTATCGTCATTGCGATTGCCTTGGCCTGCAAACCAGAAATTCTGATTTGTGACGAGCCGACGACCGCATTAGATGTGACCATACAGGCACAAATTTTAAGCTTAATTCGCAGTCTCCAGAAAGAATATGAATTTACCACGATTTTCATCACGCATGACTTAGGTGTCGTCGCAAATATCGCAGATAAAGTGGCCGTCATGTATGCGGGAGAAGTAGTCGAATACGGGACAGTGGATGACATCTTCTTCGACCCTAAGCATCCCTACACATGGAGCCTGCTTTCTTCACTTCCGCAGCTGGGTCAAAGAGGCGCAGAATTATTTTCAATCTCAGGGACACCGCCCTCACTTTTCAAAGAAATTGAAGGCGATGCGTTTGCCCCTCGTAATCCCTATTCGCTCAAAATTGATTTTGTGAAGGCGCCGCCAAAAGTACAAGTCAACGAGGTACACTGGGCAAAAACATGGCTTTTAGACGAAAGAGCACCGAAAATTGAAAAGCCTGCGATCATCCAAAATTTGCATGAAAAAATGGAGCTTATGATAAGAAGTCATGCGCATGAGTTTGTAGAAGCGCCGCAGATTGTAGAGGGAAATGGTGCTTCAAGTAAAAGCAGGGAGGTAAGCAGATGAGCAAAGAAGTACTCTTGAGCGTCAAGGATCTGGAAATTACCTTTGGCAGCGGCAAAAAGAAGTTCACAGCTGTAAAGGACGCCAGTTTTGATATCTATAAAGGCGAAACTTTTTCACTGGTAGGCGAATCTGGTTCTGGAAAGACCACCATCGGACGGGCTGTTATCGGAATTAATCCTGTCAGTGCAGGTGAAATCATCTTTGAAGGAGAGAAGATTTCAGGCAAAAGAAATCAAAAACTGCGCGAGAAAGTAACGCGTGAAATCCAGATGGTTTTCCAGGATCCAGCAGCTTCACTGAACGATCGAGCAACCATTGATTACATTATCTCCGAAGGATTATACAACTTTAAACTTTTCAAAGACGAAAAGGATAGAAAAGAAAAAGTGGAAGCCATGATTCAAGAGGTTGGCCTGCTGCCTGAGCACTTATCTCGTTACCCGCATGAATTCTCTGGCGGGCAGCGTCAACGCATCGGCATTGCGCGCGCGCTGATCATGGATCCGCATCTGGTTATCGCCGATGAACCCATTTCTGCACTTGATGTCTCCATTCGGGCGCAAGTACTGAATCTGCTGAAGAAATTCCAGCGAGAGAAAAATGTGACCTATTTGTTTGTGGCACATGACTTGTCTGTGGTACGTTATATTTCTGACCGCATCGCTGTCATTTATAAAGGACAGATTGTCGAAATGGCCGAGACTGAGGAATTGTTTGAGCATCCGATCCATCCTTACACGAAGTCTTTACTCTCAGCAGTGCCTATTCCTGACCCGAAGCTGGAAAAAGAAAAGAAGCTGATTGTCTATCACCCAGTGAAATACGACAATTCATCAGATTTGCCCAGTTTCGTAGAAATACTACCAGGACACTTTGTCTGGGCAAATCAGGCAGAACTGTCAACTTACCGAGAAAATCTGGAAACAATAAAAAAGTAATTTTAGCTAATTCTAAGGAAATTATGTATAATAGTGTAAAATGTTTATCAGGGATGAAGCCAGCTTTCAAAAGTGTCTCTTAACTGGCGTCAACTGTGACATAAAACTTTTTTGCTTGCAAATTTAAAATGAATTTGATAAACTAAATAGTACGGCTTTAAGCCTTCAACAACTTTGGTTCGGCAGATTTGCTAAAAATAAGAGCCAAGGCGAAAGGAATGTATGAAAAAAGATATTCATCCAAAATATGGACCCGTTGTGTTTAAAGATACCTCAACAGGTTACCAGTTTTTGAGCGGTTCGACTAAAACGTCAAAAGAGACCATCAAATGGGAAGATGGCAATGAGTACCCTCTGATTCGAGTGGAAATTTCATCCGATAGTCATCCCTTCTATACTGGACGTCAGAAGTTTACGCAAGCAGACGGACGAGTAGATCGTTTCAACAAGAAATACGGTCTCAAATAAGTTTTTTTCTGAGATTGCAAGCAATGAAGAATAAACGCAGAAAACACTTGTAGAATAGCAATTGAGCAGGTTTTGCAGTTTAGCAAAAACTTTAGATTCTATCAAGGCTTGATAGAATCTTTTAATAGATGAAAGAGTCAGAATATTTTGTCCCCTTTAAATAAGACAGTGTTTTTTAAGAGAAATCCTATTCATCCGCTGGATTTGATTTACCAAGAGAGAAATAAGAATATTAAGACCTACTACCTTGAAATAAGAGACAAATAGAATTTCATGCCAAAATTATAAAAATTGCAAAAAACTTCTAGATTTTCAAGTATATCTTATGAGGGTTTTGTAAAAAAATGTTACAATTACATTATGAAGTGGCAAATTAGTGAAATACAGAAACAGAAATCAATTCGTTTTGATGAAATACTTGATCTTAAAAGTGAACTGATGGCACGCAATCCTGAAATTCTAGATTTGACGGACGTGAGTGTTAAGGGCTCAGTAGACTATGAAAATGGATTATATGATTTGCTGGCCGATGTCAGCTGTGTCATATCTTTGCCGTCAACACGGAGTCTGAAAGTGGTTGAGCTGCCATTGGATTTTGAGATCAGCGAAACTTACGCTCTCCCTGAAAATACTGAAGAAGTTAATGAGCCCATGATTCTATCGTTAGCGTCGAATGAAATTTCACTTGACGAGGTCATAGCGGACAATATTCTATTGGAAATTCCTCTTCAGGTCTTGACGGATGAGGAAAAAGAAAGTGGTGTGATGCCACACGGAAAAAACTGGACAGTCTTATCAGAGGACGATTATGAAAAGATAAAGGCAGAAACGAAAAAGTCGAATTCTCCCTTTGCATCTCTGAACAATCTCTCTCATGAGGCTGAATAAGTTTATCTTAAGTCTATTTGTTAAAAATTTTTAAAGGAAAATAAAAATGGTTGGAACTAAAAAAATACTAATTATTGAAGACGAGAAGAATCTAAGCAGATTTGTGTCATTAGAGCTTGAACACGAAGGTTATCAGACCACAGTTGTGGCAGATGGACGAAAAGGCTTGGAAGAATCTTTGACTGGGAAGTATGATTTGATTCTGCTGGACTTGATGCTCCCTGAGCTGGATGGCTTTGAGGTAGCCCGTCGCGTCCGTAAAGATGGCGTCAATACTCCGATTATCATCATGACTGCACGTGATTCTACGATGGACCGTGTAGCTGGTTTAGATATCGGGGCAGACGATTATATCGTTAAGCCTTTTGCCATCGAAGAATTGTTAGCGCGCGTTCGTGCCTTTTTCCGTCGTGAAGACCAAGTTAAGAAGCTTAATGGTTTCTCGGATGACAACAGTCAGTTCCGCGATTTAAAGATTGATCGCACGAACCGGACAGTTCAGCGCGGCAATCGAATCATTGATTTGACAAAACGTGAGTATGAGCTCTTATTGACGCTGATGCAGCATCGCGGAAATGTCGTGACGCGTGAGCATTTGGTCTCTGAAGTTTGGGGATTCCCAAATACTGAAACCAATGTAGTGGATGTTTATGTCAGATATCTGCGAAATAAGCTTGACGAGCCTGGAAAAGAATCCTATATTCAGACCGTTCGCGGCTTAGGCTATGTGATGCGTGATAATACTGTGAATTAGTAATGTCAAAAGTCGAGAAAATCAAGAAATTTTTCAAGGGTAATTTTAAGTTTGCCTTTAAAAAGAATTCCATATTATGGCGCTGGTCTGCAGCTAACGCCATTTTTTTCTTTATCGCCATTACGCTTGTGGCACTTGTGAGCTACCTGGTGATGATGTTTTCTGTTATTGGCTCTAACAATGCCAGTATGAAGGGGACGCTCGACAGCATCAGTGTACGCTTATCAAAATCAGATCGTCCGTTGACAAAACAAAACTTAAATGATTTTCTAAACAATTTTAACATTCCGACAGGATCTTGGGAGGGCGGAGAACTACTACAAAGTTCGGATATTCTCAGTCAGATGATTTCCTCCAGGAATATGAATTTTTATTTTTATAACGTTGATCATCACATGTTTTATAGGACTAACAGTGATCGGCTGCCCTTTCAGAGTTCAGGAAGCAAAAAAATCACTTCCTACAAGTTTGACGGGAATACAGGTTATCTAGGTTGGAGAGAGATCAGATCGGAAAAAACTGGCGAGGTAATCGGCTACATTGCTGCCTTTTATGATTTATCGAATTTCTATTCCCTGAGTCAAAAAATGCTTATCGCATTCATTGTGATTACCTTTATTTCATTGATTGTGTCTGTTTTCTTCGGCTATCAACTCACTAAGCACTTCATTAAGCCTTTGCGTCGAATCGGCGAGTCCATGGAAAAAGTGGCTGCTCACCCGGAAGAGGCCTTTGTTCCAGTCAGATTTGAAAAAGACAAGATCGATGAAATCACACAAATCGCTGATTTTTATAATCAGATGATGGGCCACGTGAATTATTACATTGAACAGCAGCGCGGTTTCGTGTCGGATGCCTCTCATGAGCTGCGGACGCCTCTGGCTGTGATTGATGGCCATCTGCACCTCTTGGAGCGCTGGGGCAAAGATGATCCGAAAGTGATGGAAGAATCACATCGCGTGATCATTGAGGAAGTTTCCAACATGAAACGAATGCTTGAAGGAATGCTGGCCCTGTCAAGGCTAGAGCAAAAGAAGCTGCCGTCTGAGTATCGGACGAAGGTGATTAATCCTGTCACACAAGTTGAAATCGTATTGGGCAATTTTTCAATGATGCATCCTGAATTTTCGGCTCATTTTATTAACAAGCTTTCGGAAGATTGCCGAATGCTCATGGATGAAGGACATTATGTCCAGGCGCTGATGATTTTACTCAATAATGCTGCCAAATATTCACCTGACTCACACAAATCTATTACCATTGAGCTGAATGAAACAGAAGATTTTGTTGTGACGAGTGTGGCAGACAAAGGCATGGGAATGTCTAAAGAAGATGCCAATCTGATTTTTGAGCGCTTTTTCAGAGCAGATAAGGCACGCAATCGTGAAATCGGGGGAACTGGCCTAGGACTGCCGATTCTTGCCAACATCGTCAAACAATACGGCGGCGGTATAGTCGAAGTAGAAACAGAGCTGAACAAAGGCTCAAAATTCACATTTAAGATTCCTAAAGTGAAATAGAGCTGTAAAAAAAATATGGAAGGCGTTTTCTCGTTTGAAGCGCTTTTTTTTGAGTAAATAGTGAAAATGAAAATGAAAAATCAAGAAAAATTATTGACGCGAATTCCTGCCCTATCTACTTTTTCAGCATCAATTACATTCTGTGTTTTGACAATTTTGTGATAAAATAAGGAGATGAAAAATTCTCGAGAATATTTAGGCAAACGTGTTCTGGTACTTGGGCTTGGTCGCTCGGGCACGGCTGCTGCAAAGTTGCTTCATGATTTAGAAGCTGAGGTTGTGGTTAACGACAGTGAAGCGCAGGCTGCACCAGAACTTGAGCAACTTGGTATTAATGTGGTTACAGGATCACATCCGCTGGGACTTTTAGATGGCATTGATCTGATGGTAAAAAATCCCGGCATTCGTTACGATAATATTTTAGTGGCTGAAGCTGAGAAACGCAGAATTCCCATCGTGACAGACATTGATTTGGCTGGTGAGATTTCAGACGCGGATATTGTGGCAATTACAGGGACGAACGGCAAGACCACAACGACGACATTGATCGGGCGCATTCTTAAAGAATCAGGATTTCATGTGAAAGTGGGCGGAAATATCGGCATCCCCGCGTCAGAAGTAGCCCAAGCGACGAGAAAATCCGACAAGCTAGTGATGGAAACCTCAAGTTTTCAACTTCAGGGAACGTTGAAGTTTCATCCTCATATTGCAGTTATTACAAATATCTACTCTACGCATTTAGATTACCATGGTTCTCAGGAAAACTATGAGGCAGCCAAGTGGAAGATTCAGCAGAACATGACAGCTGACGATTTTCTGATTTTGAATTTCAACCAGGCGAAGCTGCGCCAAATGGCAAATAAAACTCAAGCGACGCTTGTGCCTTTTTCCACTCAGAAGGTGCTTCCAGAAGGCGCTTACGCTTTCGAGGGCAAGCTTTATTTCAGAGATGAGTACTTGATGGACGCGGCAGAGTTAAGCCTTCCGGGTGAGCATAATGTTGAGAATGCTCTGGCCGCAATCGCTGCAGTGAAGCTGTCTGGCGCAAGTAATGCGGCGATTGTAAAGGTGCTGACAAGTTTTGAAGGCGTGCGTCACCGTTTGCAATTTTTAGGGACAGCTCAGGGCCGTCGTGCCTATAATGACACTGAGGCAACCAATATTCTGGCGACAAAAAAAGCCTTGACCGGCTTTGATCACAGCAAATTATGGCTTTTTGTCGGTGGACTTGATCGCGGGAATAATTTTGACGAATTAGAAGACTCGCTCGTAGGCCTGAAAGGTTTGATTATCAGCGGGGAAACAACCCCTAAATTTGTGGCTTTGGCTGAAAAACTGGGAATCCCCTATCACACGACTGAAAATGTCGTCACTGGTTTAAACGAGATTTTCCCCTGCACTGAAGCTGGTGATACCTTACTTTTAAGCCCGGCTTGTGCAAGTTGGGATCAGTATAAGAATGCAGAGCAGCGCGGAGATATGTTCATCGAAGCCTTTGAAGCGCTGAAGGAAAAAGTAGCAGAGCCAGACGTTAAAAAGGAGCTGAAATGAAAATTGTACTGACGGGAGGAGGAACTGGAGGGCATATTTATCCAGCTTTAGCTTTTGCGAAATATCTTCAGAAAATCGAACCTGGCTCTGAATTTCTTTATATCGGTACTGAAAAAGGCTTGGAGAGTACAATTGTCCCTGCGGCAGGATTTCCATTTAAAACTGTAGATGTACAGGGAATTCGACGTTCCCTGTCTCCTGATAATATTCGCACAGCCTGGAAGTTTTTCCGATCGACTGCGGATGCCAAAAAAATCATTGCTGATTTTAAGCCGGATGTGGTTTTCGGAACTGGGGGTTATGTCTCTGGCCCAGTCGTTTATGCGGCGACACGACTTAAAATTCCAACGATTATTCATGAACAAAATGCCGTGCCTGGCGTTGCCAATAAGTTTTTGGCCAAACGCGTGAATAAGGTAGCAGTGGCTTTTCACCACGCCGAGCAGCATTTTCCTGCCGAAAAAGTTGTTTTTGTTGGGAATCCGCGTGCCCAGGAGGTTGCAGACATTAAAGCTTCCGATATTTTAAAAACATATGATTTAGACCCTAGGAAACAAACAGTGGTCATTTTCGGCGGTTCACGCGGCGCTTTGACGATCAATAAAGCAGTGGTTTCAGCCTTGCCTGAGCTAGAGCATCAAAGTTACCAGACACTTTATGCCTCTGGGGAAATCTATTATGACGATTTTAAAAAAGAATTTGTCAGGTTTGATGAATGTCCGAATATTGCCATTCGTCCTTATATTTCTGACATGTCAGAGGTTTTATCTTCGGCCAGTTTGATTGTCGCGCGCTCTGGTGCAACGACGATTGCGGAGGTGACTGCGCTTGGACTTCCCGCGATCTTTATTCCCAGCCCAAATGTGACCAACGATCAACAGACGAAAAATGCCATGGAATTGGTAGATGCTGGAGCTGCTGTAATGATAAAGGATGCAGACCTCACTGCAGACAAGCTTCTCAAGAGCATTTCAGACATTTTGTCAAATATGGAAAGATATGAAAAAATGAAAGCAGCCAGTCTCGCAGCAGGTGTTCCAGATGCCTTAGAAAGACTTTACAAGCTGACTAAGGAAATGATTCAATAAGAAATGGCAGAAGAAATAAAAAGTCCCTGGCAAATTGAGCACGAGAAGATGCTCGACCAGCAAGAAGCTAAAAAGAAAGCGCAGGCGAAGAAAAAGCGTCTCGAGTTTTTGCGTAGTTTAAAAATAACGCGAAAGTCTGATCAATCACTTCACGAAATCGCGGAAGCTGAAGAAAAAAACGATGAAGAGACGGAAGCTTCAAGTACAGCAGCTGATGAAGTTAACCAAACTGCGCTCAGTTATAAGGACGGAGAGGTCATTGACAACCGTTTTGATAACGCTGAAGATCAGTCCACGATGCCCTCATCACTTAAGTCCTTTACCCGAATTTTGCGTCGAATTTGGCCTATTTTGCTCGTGTTTTTTATTGTCTTTGCGGGCAGCATTTATTATTTGTCGCCGCTTAACCGGATCGGCTCATTTAAGATTAGCGGCAATTCCGTGGTTAAGGCCAGTGATATTGCAGCTTCCTCGAAATTAACCATGCAAAGTTCGATTTCTGGAATATTTAGACATAAAGCCGCAATTGAAGCAAAAATCAGCAAGAGTTCTCCCCGGATTGAAAGCACCCAGATTTCAGTTTCGCTTCCTAACAAAGTCAATATTTCTGTCAAAGAATATGAAAATATCGGTTATGTTGAGCAAAAGGGCAAAGATTATGTCATTTTGGCCAATGGCACGATCATTTCTGAGACAGTTGTCCCCAAAGAAAAAATTCCAGCCACTTCCTTGCTGCTGAAGGATTTTAATGAGAAGCAAACGAAGCAATTCGCTGAAAATTTCGATGCGCTTGATCAATCGCTCAAAGGCATGATCCGCACCGTGACAATGACGCCTAGCCAGGCGACAGATGATTTCATTACACTGCAGATGGCAGACGGAAATCAAGTAAAAGTCCCCCTGAGTCAGATGAAGCAGAAGCTCCCATGGTATCCCAGCATTGCCAAACAAGTAGCACCGCCGACAACTGTGGATATGGAAGTGGTAGAGGCAGGAATATTTACAGCGCCGACACCGCAGTATGATGCGGAATTTGCGGATAATAACCCAGCTGGTCTGTCAAAGAGTCTCTCGGAGAGTAAAGCAGCAGCTGGCACAGCTTCTGGCTCATCGTCCAGCGGCGGCGAAAGCAGTTCATCGACGACTGCCTCAGTATCACAGTGATTCATTGAATCTGGAGTGAGAGAAAAAGTAGAATGAATGAGGTTTTATTCTGCTTCGGACTGTAGACGAAATCTGTTCTGTTCCGAAATTTCATGCCAAAAGGCGTGTAGGCCGTTGCGCAGACTCTTAGCGCTTCAGCGCTTAGAGGTCGCTTTTCCCCACGGGGGAAGCAAAGCTTCGCTTTCATTTATTACGGCTCGTGAGCCAGTTGAGTGCGCGGAGCGTGCGAAACAGAAAACCACCCGCTATGCGGGTGGCGTTAGTCGGTTTGACCAAAAGCAAGTATAATTGAGATGTTCAGGCTCAATTAGAAAGGAAATTTATGGCAACCACTAACTACAGTTTATCGCATACGAAATGGATGTGCAAGTATCACATCGTTTTCACCCCTAAATATCGTCGCAAGATTATTTTCAACCAGCTTCGGAAAGACATTCAGTCAGATATTCGACAGCTTTGCAAGTATAAGGGTGTGGAAATACTTGAGGGTCATATGATGCCTGACCATGTCCATCTACTTCTGGCCATTCCGCCAAAAATCTCTGTCTCAAGCTTCATGGGCTATCTCAAGGGAAAAAGTTCGCTCATGATTTTTGAGAAACATGCCAACTTGAAATATCAATTTGGGAACCGTAAGTTTTGGGCAGAAGGCTATTATGTCAGCACAGTCGGTTTGAATGAGGCGACCATCGCAAAGTATATCAGGGAACAGGAAAAGCACGACATTGCACTTGATAAACTGAGCGTTAAAGAATATGAAGACCCATTTAGCAACAAAGGGAATAAGAAAAAGCCCGTTTAGACGGGCGATAAAGCGTCAAACACAATGAGCCTGAACGCTTTTTGTGAAGGCTAGCGTCTTAAGGCGCAGTGAGTATG
>JAITVN010000029.1 GCA_031285775.1 Streptococcaceae bacterium
AAGAGCTGAGTGTGGTTTGTCCTGTTTTTATCATATGAACCGCCTGTTGCTTGATAACTCTATTATACTAAAAAATCACTATCTATTTTACTCAGATAGTGACTTTTTCAGCAGGTTCCCTCCAGTTGAATTTTTGATTTGTAATCCTTTTGCTCAAGCAGGTAGCGAATCATAAATTTTGCACGATTTTCGGAGTCCGGCGCGTCAGCTTGGACTTCTTTTTTTATTTCAATAAAATCCTTTGAAAAGAGATTTTCGTCAAGAATAACCAGCTTTGAACCCCGATTAGACACAGTCTCCAGCTCAAATGAAGCAAATTTGTGACTGTATTCCTGAAGTAATTTCAGCTCAGTTTTGATTGTTCGCACACTGACATTAAGAGAGGAAGCCAAATCTTTTGAAGTCAAGAAATCACTTTTTGTAGCTAAATATAATTTCATGATTTGGAATTGTCTTTTACTTAGCATTTTTCGATTCCCTCCTAAAAAATTATCTAGTTCCATTATAACAATTCGTTCTCTATTTATTTTTCACAATTTGCACGAATGAAAGTGAAATTTACTGAAAAAAATCTCTGTAGATTTTGCACTTTCATCGTGCAGAAAGTCAGAATAAAAACGAAAGCCTTTTGAATTATAATGACCTTAACGAAACTCAACTGAGTTCAGCGCGCCTGAAGCTAGTAAGCAGACTCTAAGCGTTTCAACGCTTAGAGGTCGTTTTCCCCCTCGGGGGTAAATTTCTACACAGGGCTAAAGCCCTAGCAATTTCTAGAAGCTAAAGCTTCTGAAATTGTCTGCGTCCTCTGGACGCTGCTGTCCATTCTCTACGGTGCAAAAACACCTAGTCGAATGGCTCGCTTCAAAGCGGGCGCGCTTCACATCTTAAAGAAAGGGGTGAAAAGATTGACTGAGACGATTTCAATCTTAATCTTGACTCACGGAAATCTGGGGAGAGAATTGATTAACAGCGCAGAGATGATCTATGGGGCAACTGAAAATATCATCACGGTGCCATTGCTGCCGGGCGCTTCTTTTGAAGCCTATGCGGAGAAGGTACAGGCTGCTTTGGCCAATCTACCTGGGAAGGTCATTCTCTTGACTGATTTGTTTGGCGGAACGCCGAATAATATTGCTATGATGCTGCAGGCACAGAGAAAAGTTGATGTGCTTTGTGGCATTAATCTGCCGGTCCTGATTGAACTCATTTCATTGCGTGAAATTGAGCCAGATCTTGAAAAAATCGAAGATCATCTGATTGCGGCGGGAAAAGAGTCAATTAAAAAAATAGTTCCCATCTCGATTGATGAATCTATTTTAGAGAATTTTTGAGGAAAGAGGTGACAAAATGTCAACCGAAATAAAACTGGTCCGTGTGGATTTCCGTCTGCTCCACGGCCAAGTCGTTACTAACTGGATCAAACAAGTTTCTGCAGATGCAGTTCTTATTATCAATGATGAATTGGTCCAGGACAAATTCTTAGCAAATGTCTTTTTAATGGCTGCTCCTCCTGGTGTAAAAGTGGGAATTCGCTCAATTGAAAAGGCTGTAGAAGGTTTGAGAAATAACGTTTTCAAAAATAAAAAACTGCTCATTCTCTTTAAATCTGTCCAAGACGTCAAAAGAGCAGTGGATCTCGGACTTGAAATCAAAGAGCTTCAAATTGGCGGTCTTGGAATTGGAAGCGGCACCAACAAGGTTATGATCTCGAAAGAGCTTTCACTGAGTAAAGAAGAAGCAAAAATGCTGAAGGACATTGAGGACAAAGGCATCCAAGTCTCTTTACAAGTCACGCCGAAAGATTCAAAAATTTTACTAAAAACTGCACTCAAAGAAGTTTTGGGTGAATAGGGGGAAAAATAATGAGTTTAGGATTAGCTCTGACATTCGGCATCCTATATTGGATTGCCACTTGTAAATTATGGTATGGAATTTTGCATGTGCTTCGACAGCCATTATTCCTTGCTGTGCCCATTGGACTTATCATGGGTGATTTGCCCAAGGCAATGATGATTGCGGCGGCGCTGCAGCTGATTTATCTGGGGTCGATTGCGCCTGGCGGGACATTGCCGTCAGATGAAGGATTGGCCTCATGTATCGCAATTCCTTTGGCTCTGGCTGCAAATCTGGAACCTGGAATTGCCGTCACATTGGCAGTACCAGTGGGCATCTTGGGCGTTTTACTGGATAATTTCAAGCGTACCTACATGTCCTACTTTGTACATTTGGCCGATAAAGCGGCATCTGAGCGAAATATTAAGGGCCTACAGCGTTCCGTGTTCTGGTATCCGCTCTTTGTCTCAATACCGCTGCGCGTGATTCCTGTGACTTTGGCGCTGGCCTTCGGTGTGGATGCGGTGACCTCGTTCCTGAATGCCATTCCAGCATGGATGACCACAGGTCTTGCGACAGCAGGCGGTATTCTGCCGGCACTTGGTTTTGCTGTCACAATTATGGTGATTGGTAAAGTCTCACTGATTCCATATTTCATCGTTGGTTTCCTCATGATTGGTTACTCAGGCATGAATATGATTGGCGCGGCTGCCATCGGCATCTGTATCGCATTCATCCAGTCTACATTCACAGCTAGCGGGAAAGCCGCTGTAACGGTCGATACAAGTCAGTCGGATTTAGAGGCGGAAGGAGATTTTTGATAATGGAAAATGGTAAAAAATTACTCAGTAAACGCGACGTTGTCAAAGGTTGGGCGCGTTATTACTTGGGCGCAGAGGTGAGTTCCGGCTTTGAACGTCTGACCGCTCCAGCTTTCTCATTCGGCATGTCGGGCGTGTTAAGAGAATTGTACGAAAATAACCCGGACGAAATGAAAAAATCGCTCGAGCGTCATATGCTCTTTTATAACTCGGAAGCCAGCTGGGGCTCCATTATCTTTGGTATTTCCTGTGCGCTGGAAGAAGAACGTGCAAATCAGATGAACAGCGGGGCTACGCCTGAAATACTTGATGAATCGGCCAAAATGATTTCTGATTTGAAGGTTGGGCTCATGGGACCGCTCGCCGGAATGGGAGACTCCATCAGTCACGGCATTGTGCGTCCGCTCTTACTCTCAGCCTTTATTCCAGTTGCTGCGGCAGGATCCTGGATTGGCGGTATTGCACCTTTTGTCATCTGGGGCGTAGTCGTTTCTGCCTTTGCTTATTTCTTGATGTCGCAGGGATATGCGCTTGGAAAGCGCTCAGTCACCACAATTCTGCAAAGTGCGACTTTGAGCAAGGTCATCAATATGGCCTCGGTACTTGGACTATTCATGATGGGCGCCTTGTCCTCGACTTACATTAAGCTTGCGACCGTGGTGCATTGGAAGGACGGGGCAGGAAAAGCCGTGATGCTGCAGGATAAAATCAACACGATTCTGCCGAATTTACTGCCTCTAATTGTTGTATTTTGTGTATATTTCTACATCAGAAAGTTTGGACCAAAGTACGTGAGAATTCTACTTGGTCTGTTGGTAATATCGTTCGTATTAGCCTTCATCGGCTTTGTATAATAAGATAGAAATCAGGAAAAGATATGGATACAAAAAAGTGGATAGATTTATCAGGTAAAGTCATCCTTGTTACTGGCGGTTCCAGCGGTATCGGAGAGGCTATTGTGACGGATTTGTTGGGAAATGGTGCGAGAGTTGCGATTTTCGACATCCATGAGCCCAGAGACTATCAAGAAAAAGATGCGCTCTATTTTGCCAGCGTAGACATAAGGGATAGGAACGAAGTAGAGAACGCTGTCCAAAAAGTTCTTCAGAAGTTCGGGACAATTGACGGCTTGGTCAATAATGCCGGTGTGACACGTCCTAGGATTCTGGTTGATTACTACAAAGAACACCCAGAGTATGAACTTTCTGAAGCAGATCTTGATTTCATGATTGACATCAACCAGAAAGGAACAGTTTTTGTGACTCAAGCCGTGACGCGCGTCCTATTCGAAAAAAAATCAGGCGTCATCATCAATCTTTCTTCAGGTGCAGGACTTTCAGGCTCACGCGGTCACAGCGGCTACTCGGGAACAAAAGCAGCTGTCATTGCCTATACACAAGCATGGGCTAAGGAGCTTGGACCATTCGGAATTCGAGTGCTCGCAGTGGCACCGGATATTTTAGAAAGAACCCCAGCCAATAATGATGAGAAATATCGTGCGCAGGCCTACGGACGCGGATGGGGAGTGGATACGCCGCCTGAGAAATTCTTTCAGAATTACAAGAGCTCAATCCCTTTGGGAAGGCCAGGCTATCTTAGTGAAGTGGCAGACGTTATCTGCTATCTGATGAGCGACCATGCCAGCTATTTGACAGGAATTACTCTACCAGTTTCTGGCGGAAAGTCTGTGAAGTAAAACAAAATGAGTTCGAAAATATTGCGGTTTTTGGACTCTTTGTTTGTTTTTGTGAAGGGAAAAAGAAAATGAAGAAGGCTGTAATTATCGGTGCAGGCCAGACAGGACGAGGGTTTATTGCACAAATACTGGATGACAATGACTATGAAATCACTTTTTTGGACAAAAACAGAAAATTGATTGAAAAGCTAAATACAGAGAATGAGTATAAGATTGAATACTTCGGAGACGCACGGCCTGCACGGATTATGTCAGAATTTCAGGCTTTCTCAATTGGCAGCGACGAAGCGATTTTGGCACTGGAAGCTGCGGACTTGGTTTTTGTCAGTGTTCTGGCAAATAATATTCCAGACTTGATTCCCCTGTTTCAAGAGGCCGTCAGACTTCGAGGAGAAAATAAGCTGACAATTATCTGCTGCGAAAATGGTGTGAATGTGAAGAGACCTCTGGTTGAGGCTCGACTGGATGCTGTCATCAGCGAGGGGATTATTTTCTGCACGACTTTACAGCCTGACAAAGACAAGTTGGACTTACTGTCTCAGGATTATCCAGAGCTCCCTGTAGATGGACAAGTGGACGGAATTTTTCTAGACATCAAGGGAATGCCTATAGAAATGAAGTTTCCAGAGCTGATTCAGCGAAAAATTTACACATACAACTTTATCAGCGCAATTGTGTCTTACTTCGGCAGCTATGAAGGCTACGAGGCTTATGGAGAAGCCGCCAACGATCCTACGGTTGCTCGATTTATTGAACGAGTAGTGCCGATTATTACAGAAATTGTCTCCAAGGAATTCGAAGTTGACTATCAAGAACAGCTGACTTTCACGAGGAATGCCGTGGAAAAATTTCAGAACAAAGATATCTACGACACAATTTGTCGAAATGCGCGTGAGGCCGAGCGGAAACTCTCTAGCCATGAAAGACTTATTGTTCCGCTGAAATTGGCTCTAAAATATCATGCTCCAAGCAGGCAAATTGAACTCGTTGTTGCCTCTGCCATCTATTACGGATTTGAATATGAGGCGCTACAAGTGGAGGATTACTTTGATTTCCTAAAGAGTGAACTTAATGATGAACAACTAATTTTCCGTTTGAGAAAAATGTTTGAAGCGCTTTGTCAGAAGCGAAAGTTATCTGAGATTATTGATTCTTTTGAATGAGAACAGGAGTCTGAGCGATCACCTCGAATTGTTCTTTCAAAGTTGAATAAAGTTTGAAATTCATTGATTTCGTAGTCATTTTCAGTCTCCTACGGTATTTTGTATATCCGTTATGCCGAACCCTAACAACTTTATTCATTCTGAACTAGCCGCAGTCCATCAGCCTCGTATTGCTCAAATTTTTCATCAGCGCTTATCAGAATCAAGTTCTGTTTAATAGCTTGCCAAATCAATAGCCTATCGAAGGGATCGCGGTGATTGGCTTTTGTCGGCAGCTGATAAAGGCTGGTGACCAAATCACCGCTCAAAACGAGCTCATCAAAATCGCTTTTAATGGCATAAAGACGAATGTCCTCGGGCTTGTTTCCGATTAAATCAAGCTTTCCGAGGCTGCATTTAATTGATATTTCTTCTAAACTAGCGGTTGAGTAGGATAAATAGTTTTCATCATCATTGATGATTTTTTTTATCGCGGGCGAAATTTTATCAGGATTTAGGAAAATCCAAAGCAGTATATGGGTATCTAGCAAATATCTTTTCAACGGTTAGTTCCCTCCGTCATCAGGAAAAATCGGCTCACCAAGAATTTCATCCAACTCAGCTTCAGTGAAGTCGACAATGTTAACAACCTTGTCAGTTCTCAAAGCTCCCCAATAAATCTTGCGGTGCTTCGGCTTTTGAATGGGTACCAGCTGTGCCACGGGTTCATGCTTCTTCCCTTTAAGAATTGTAATCACAGCTCCTTCTTGAACTTTGGTAATGTAGCTCGAAAGATTCTCCTTAACCTCAGCAATCTGGGCGCTTTCAAGTAAATAGTTGTATTCGACCATCTTGTCTCCTTTCGCTGGCGTTGCTTGTTAAAGTAGTATATCATTCTTGACTAATTTAGTCAAGAAAAAATAAAAGTCAAATGAGACACAAAAGGTAAAGAAGTCGAATATTTCATAAACTTTATAGTTTTTATGTCAAAAATGTTAAAATAAATCAGGAGGTTTTCTCATGGAAAGTAACCTAATAACAGTCACTCCTGAAAGCCTAGAAGTCGAGCCGACAGGAATTAACAAGTATTTGGGATTTAAAAGAAAAATCAGTGTTCCGCTTTCTGAAATCAAGTCAGTCTCAGTTGGTTATGGTATTCTGTGTGACGGCGGTGCCTGGCGGGAATTAGGCACTGGTCTACCAAGAAAAAAAGTAGGCTTATACAGTGAAAACGGTGTGAAAGCCTATGTTAACGTAAAGCATGGAGAGAAGCCTTTATTGATTGAACTCGAAAATAATGAATATGATCAGCTTGTGCTGGGCGTTACTGATCCGAAACCAATCATTAATAAATTAGAAGCACTGATAGGCACCAGTCACTCCATATCGCATGAACTGAAGCCTGAGATGAATAAGGCTGGTTCAATATTGCTCTCGTCCATTATTATAGCGGGAATTGTCGCGGCTCTGTCAGGCATCATTGGCGCGATACTCATCGGGATATTTCCTAAACCAGCCGAAATATTGCTGGAATATGTTGAGCCAGTCTTTGTTGTAATCCTGATCGTCCTTGTTATCACAGCACTCGTGCACACGCATCGAATGGGGAGGAGAAAGAAGAATGAAAAGCAAAAGAATTGATTACTTCTTCATCGGCTGGACAATACTGGAAGTCACTGCTTCAGCTGTCCTGCTCATGTTTCTGCCGAATACCATAAAGCTGAATTTCGGTTTTATTTTGACCAGCAAGCTCAGTGAAGGCAGTAAATTCAATATTCTAGCCCTCCCCTTACTGATGTTTGTGACAAGCTACTTTCTTGTAAAGCTTTCTTTAAGGTTTTATCAGTCTTGGCAGAGGATTGCACTCATTGTTTTAAATCTTATAGTATTTGTGGGAACAAGCTTTTTCTTAGTACAACTCATAACAGAAATATAGGCAGAAATGACAAACAACGTAGCAATTATCTTAGTAATCATCGCACTTTTCCTCATCGTATCCCTCGTCAGCACGATAGTCCTCAACATCATCGGGGCAAGAAAGCATAAAGCACGCATCAAGCGAGATTGGGGGACTCTGCAGCATCTCCAGAGAAAAAATCCAGACTCAGAAAAAAGCATCTTTTCAAGCTTTTTAATTCGCAAAAAGTACGAGAAATACGATTTTTGCGTGGATGACATGACTTGGGAAAACTTGAACCTGCAGAAAATCTACGCGCAGATCAACAATACCCAGACAAGCATCGGCGCTGAAGCCCTCTACACAAAACTGAGGCTCCTGCACAACTCTCCTGATAAGGATTTCGAGCAGCTCAAAGCTTACCTTGCTGACAATCCGAGCGAAAGGGAACAGCTGCAGCACGCATTGGCGAAGCTGGGGAAGAAAAGTGACAACCAAGCCTTCCAAATCGTATATGATTCCGGCTTGAAGGGAGTGAAGTATGATAAGCTGTACGTTGTCTTAGGACTGATGCCGATTCTTTCCCTCCTTCTCGTGCCGGTCAGTCTCATACTGGGCATCGTCGCCTGCCTCGCCTTCATCAGCTTTAACATCATTTTTTACACCGTCAAAAAATACGCCCTAGAGTTCGAACTGGAGCGCCTATCCTACTTGATCCAAATCATCCGTACGTCTAAGGCTTTGGGGAAAATTGATTTTCCATACAGCAGCAGGGTCAAGGAAATCAGCAGTCACTTTAAATTCCTGATAAATATCGGCTACACGGTCAATCAGACCAACGATTATTCGGACACTTCAGTGATAAGCGAGTACATCAATGCTATCTTTATGACCCCGTTTATCGCGTACTCCCGCTTGAATAAGAAACTAAAAAATAATAATGCGCGCATCCAAGAGCTGATGAAAATTATCAGCGATGTCGACGTCGCGACCGCGATTGACAGCTACCTTGAATATGTTGATTATTACTGCCTTCCCAGCCTTCACGAGCAATCAGAGCTTCAGGCTCAGGACATGTATCATCCGCTGCTGAAAAATCCTGTCAGCAACTCTATCAGCTACGCGCAGAACGTTGTTATCAGCGGAGACAATGCCTCAGGAAAAACCACGTTTATGCGGACTGTGGCGGTGAATTGTATCCTGTCTCAGAGTTTGAACTTTGCTTTGGCGCGTGAGTTCTCGTTGCGGCCGGGCGGCATCCTCAGCTCCATGAACATCAGCGATGACTTGACAAGCGGTGAGAGCCATTTTGTGGCGGAAGGCAAGCGGATTAAGACGATTATTCAGGCTTTGTCAGATAACAGCGATTTCTATTATCTCTTTCTGGACGAAATCTTTAACGGGACAAACTCAGCAGAACGCGTCTCAATCGGTGCCAGTTTGATGGAATGGCTCGCTGACAAGAATTGTCTCTACATTATTTCCACACATGACTTTGAACTGATAAAAGCTGTGAAGCGTTTTAATCAAAACTACCATTTTACGACCGACAGCAGCGGTGAAAGCGACTACATACTCAAGCAGGGCATTTCAAGAACCACCAATGCAATTGCTACGCTGAGAAAATTGGATTTTCCAGAGGTAATTCTCCACAGTTCTGTGGAGAAATTGAATAAAATTCTGGAAAACAACAATTGATTCAGCCCTATAAGACATACAAAATAACAAATTCGCAGAAATACGAGTTTGTTTTTTATTTTCTAAAGTTTTAAATAGAAAACAAAGTTTGAACAAAAATTCAAAATATTTTGCGACAAACGTCGGAAAAATGCGTATTAGTAGTAAGGAGGTCGAGAGCCCTCTAGAATCACGAACGTGAAATTGCTGCGACGGTGACTAGCTATCACTGGTGAAGCAGCAGGATGAACAAATTGTCGACGATTTGTCATCAATCATTTTAACAGTGAGGAGGTAGCTTTAGTTCTGGAAATTTTTTATTATATTTATTAATTACTGTTGCTCATGCGTTGGCAGGTCCTTTTAAAGAGAAAATCCTGTTGTAAAAAACAAGCTGAAGATATCAGCTAGAAAGAGGTCTAGATGAATATTGCAATCAATAATTACTTCAATTATCTTGAAATGAAGTATCAAAATAGAATTAGGAACCAGTGGGTATTCACAGTCATCGCACTCATTGCGCTTATTGGAGTTTTTGGCTATGCATTTTACTGCAGCTCTAGAGGCGCATCATTTGCGGGCGGAATCAAGTTTGGTTTTCCGAAACTAATTGAAGTGTCATTCAATTGTAAAAAATAATCAGCAGCTTCTATTTTGACAAACGTATGATTTCAGTCATGCGTTTGTCATTGTTGAAAAAGTCACCATGAAGGAGAAAAATGCTCTCAGTATTAAACTTAACAAAGAAGTACAAAAGTACAATTTTAGAAGACCTATCTGTCACATTTCCAGAAAAAACCATGAGCATCATAGTAGGTGTGAACGGAAGCGGGAAATCTACTCTGTTAGACTGTATTTCGGGCATAAAAAATTTTAATAGCGGACGAATTCAGATAAACGGTTTTGACAATGATGCAATTGAATTTAAATCACAGTTATTCTACATCCCATCAGACTTCTATTTACCCGAATACATGACAGGTGCTGAGTATATCAGTTTTGTGCTATCAAGATATACTACGTCAGATTTATTCATGGTTCATCAGCTCATTGACATATTTTCAATGACAGACGCAAAAAATAAATTAATTGAGGGTTATTCTTTCGGAATGAAAAAGAAAATCCAGATTATCGCAATGATTGCGGCCAGAACGAACTATGTCATGGCAGATGAAGTTTTCAGCGGCCTTGACTTTGAGACAACGATTCTTCTTAAAGAAATATTGGCAGAATTGATCAACAAGACTGGAATCATTTTGGTAAGCCATTCTTTAGATATTCTTCGACAGTTTCCAGATAATGTTTATTTGATGCGAGACGGAAAACTTGAAAAAAATACGGACGAAATAGACAATCTCAGCAATATAGTCAAAGGAGAAGCAAATATTTATGAGAACATTGATAGATTTAAAAAAAGTTATTATTCTGAATAAACTGTTCTATAATGGCGCATTCCATGGCATTTTAAACCGGCCATTTTTTAAGAAAAAAGTCAATGTTTACCTATCAGTTTTTAGCTTATTTTTCCTGTATTTAGCCTACTTTTTCTTCAATATGCAAGAATTGTCCAGATTGACATCTTTTTCTGAAAATGCTGCCGCTTCCCCAAATTTAGTGCTGGCGGCCAGGAAAATAACTTTGTTGAGCTATTTTGACTTAACCTTGTCTGTTGCGGCTATACTGCATCTTTTTGTGAACAATACTGTGTCCTTGGAAAAGACCTCACTGTTTTTTGCAAAAAGCTTGCCTTTTCGCTCCACAGAGGTAAATATTTCCTACAAAATCTACAAGTGCAGCATCGCTTTGATTCTCTATCAATTCATGATGATCATTGCTACGCCAGCGATTAAACTAGTAACGCACAATCCTATGTTATTCTTGATGCTTTTTATCTCGCAGCAGCTGTTGTTCATTGGGTGTTATCTGATTTTCGACAGTCTGACAGCTTTCTTATCACGATGGAATATTTTCGAGAAGATATATGAAATAGTCCTGTTGTTTACTGCATTCTTATTCCTATTGAACTATCGTTTCGATATCGAGACCGCTTTTAGCAAGATTCCTGTGTCAGTAGATGCGCTAATAGTCTTGTTGGGCTTTGCTGCTCTGTTTATTTTTGCTGGGAGCGTTCTGCTTGCTTTTAGGACTTCAGGAAAAGAAGAAAGCGAATATTTAGAGTCCTTCTTTTTCAATGTGAAAAGTCTGTCCTTCGGGAAATTCAAAGTATTTCTGCTGCCGACTCTGAGGCGCCGAAGTGTCACTAATATTATTTTTATGTTCATAATTTTTCTGGCTGTTGTTTTACTCCAGCAGGGAACAAAATCGCTGCTGCCGTCTTCACTTGTGTTGAGTCCTTTTCTTGGCCTTGTATTAGTTTATTATGCTGATTCGACGAGTAAAGTGCGTAGAGTATTGAAAACACTGAACTTCAAGCCTTACTTTGAAGTAATAACTCTGATTTTGCTCTGCTTGACGTTGTCATCACCGACTCTAATATTCTGCATTTTGGCAAGAGAAAGTTTGACATCGTTCTTTTTATCCATATGTGTCTCAATTTTCGCAGTCCTTCTGGGATTCCTATTTCCGAAGTCGGAAGGAAATCTGAATGATTCAATTTCGTCACTTTTACTTGTGGTATTATTCATTGTCCTGTCGCTTATATTCAAATATAGATTCGCCATATTCCCAACACTGCTACTTGAGTTAGTAGCCTTGCATTTACTTGTAAAAAAAGAAAGTGAAAAAATAGAATGAGAAAAGTATTTCAAAATATTGGCACTGCCACAGTTGTTTATCTCTTTATCTTAGTTGTGGAAACGCTTTTCGAGCTGTTTCAAATCAAAGAGACGCGAGAAGTTTTGACATTTCTTGGTATTATGATAAAAAGCCGCTTTACTAGCCACGAAATTTCGACGACCTTCGGCCCGACACCAAGGCTGGCTGTCACTTACTTGATATTTGTGACTGTCTTTGTCCTCGTCCTTTTTGTTTTTCGGAAAAAGAAAAGTGTTTAATCTCGTCCTGATGAGTGTCTTCTCCGTTGTGTTTGCTTTGCTGCTGCACGAAGGCACACATTATCTCACGGCACGTGCCTTTGGACTGAATCCAAAAATTCGCATGAAATGGACTGGAGCCGAGGTTTCTTATGTGAACAAAACAGAAAACAATCTGGCAAATCTTGCAGTCTCGGCATCCGCTCCGCTTCTCATGATAGGAGTTGGATTATGTGTACCGGCCAGTTTCGAGTGGCTCGTCTTTAAGATAATCTGCCTGATAAACCTGCTGAATCTTACGCCCTTAACAAATGACGGGGAAGTTTTCCTGCTGTCACTAAGAAATTTATGGAGAATGAAGCATGCGAAGAAATAAAGTATTGATGTTGATTTTGAGCGGACTTGCAGTAATTGCCCTATTTTTTTCCGCTTATCAAATGACAAATAAATCTATTAAAGCAGTGAAATATAACGACAAAACTGTACAATTTGTCCACCGCAGCCCCCAAAACACACTGGAAAAATTGAAAAATAAAGAAGCTGGAGTCTATTATTTCGGCTTCCCTACCTGCCCTTGGTGCATTGAATTACTGCCGGTGCTGGACAAAGAACTCAAGAAGCAGAATTTTACTGCGTATGTGGTAAATACCCGCGCAGAGAATTATTCTGACAGGGACAATAACGTTCTAGAAAAATTCTTCATTGAGCGAACTGACGAAAAGGAAGTGACAGTTCCGTTTGTTGTAGCGATAAACCGCAAAGGGGCAATACAGACACATATCGGGACAGTGTCTACACATGATGCAAAGAAGAGGGAAATGACTGTTAGTGAGAAAAAAGATTTGGAGCGCATTTTATTCCGAATGATTAATTTTTCCAAAGGATGATATGGATGGAGAAAATTCTCAGCCTGTCTTGCCATTGACACTTTTATCTAAATATTTACCTGCTGAAAATGTTAAAATATTAACATGAGAAAAATTAAGAAAATCTTCGCAACAGATATGGATGGAACTTTTCTGCGCAATGACCATGCTTATGACGCAGAGAGATTTAGAAAACTTCTGGACAAATTCGACGCAACTGAAGCCTTGTTTTGCGCTGCGTCTGGGCGTCAATTGCTGGCACTGGAAGAACTATTTGCTGAATTCAAAGACAAGATTAGCTTTGTAGCCGAAAATGGCGGCGTTGTGTCAATTGGTGACGAAATCATCTCGGCAGTGGCGTTTGATAAGGCTCAGATGGAAGAGCTCCTCCGTGCGCTGCAGTTCATGCCCAGCAGTCCAAGGGAAGATTTCATGATTTCCGGCCTCAAAGGAGCTTATGCGCCGCTGACAGTTTCTCAGAGCTATTTTGACTTCATTCAGGATTATTATGCGAAATGTGAAAAAGTTAGTTCTATGAGTAAAATTGATGATGTGATGTTAAAAATTTCTACACATTTTCCTCAAGAATGTATTTTTGAGTGTGCAGATTGGATAAATGAGCATGTGTCTTTTGCGCGTGCAACGACTTCTGGATACCAAGCAGTTGACATTATTCCCAAAGGTATCAGCAAGGCAACAGGACTAGATGTGTTGGCGAAGCATTTTGATCTGACTGCCGAAAATGTCGTGGCTTTTGGTGATCAAATGAATGATTTTGAGATGCTGCAGTATGCGGGGAAGGCCGTGGCGGTAGAGAACGCCGTGGATGATTTGAAGGCTGTGGCTGATTATACGATCGGGAGAAATGTTGACAGTAGTGTGCTGGCAGAGATGGAACGCTTGGTGAGGTGATTTGGCAAATATTTAGTGTGAGAGATAGAGAGATAAATCTAAATAAGACGAAACTGTGATTTTTTTGCTTTTTGAGTATAAAGAATGATGTGAAATGGTTAAAGTTTATAGTCTGGAATATAACATTGTGTTTTTTGGAGAAAGTTTAAAGTCTGGAATACAACTTTATTTTGCCTTTTTAGAGAATACTTAATCAGACAAGGTGTTACACCAGATCAGATGATTGTTATTAATTTTGAAGATTTTTCTTTTGATGAACTGCAGGATTCAAAAGCGCTACACGATTATCTTCTAAAGAAATTAGTCGATGGAAAAATGAATTATATTTTCCTTGACGAGATACAAAATGTTAAGAATTATGAAAAAGTGGTTGACTCATTGTTTATTCGTGAGAATGTTGATTTATATCTCACTGGATCAAATGCTTACTTTTTGAGCGGCGAATTAGCTACCTTACTTTCAGGACGTTATATTGAGCTGAAAATGCTTCCCCTGTCTTTTAAAGAATTTTCTGCCTGGCATAAAAAAGCTGAATCTGCTGGATTGGTTGTTGGATTTTAAGGAATGAGTTAAATTAAGTGAGAAAAAGGCACAATTTTATTTCAGTCTTAAAAGCGCTTTCTTCTCCATTTTGGTGTATAATGTGCTTATGAACAAAGCTATCACGATTAACGATATAGCAAAAATAGCGACCGTTTCTAAAACGACCGTTTCGCGTTTTTTGAATGGGAAATTCGAAGGGATGTCAGAAGAAACACGTCTGCGCATTCAAGCTGTCGTTGAAGAACTTGATTATCGACCCAATCGCCAGGCAAGGGCTCTGAAGGCAAAGTATAGTTCAGTGATTGGTATTACAGTGACAGACATTTCAAATCCTTACAATTCTAGAATTCTCAAAGGAATTATGGATCGTCTAAAATCTACAGAGTATCGGACGATTATCCTCGACTCAGATTTGTGTAAAACACGTGAGCATGACAATATTGAAAAGCTGATTGATGAACAGATAGATGGCTTGATTATACAGCCTTTAGCAGAGAGTTCTCACGATTATGCGGAAATACTGAAGACGAAACTGCCGGTCGTTCAGGTTGATCGTTTTGTTGAACCATTAGTCTGGCCGGCTGTTGTTTCAGATAACTTTATACAATCTAAGAATTTAGGCCTGCGGATTAAGGACAAGGATTACGAAAGAGTAATTGTTCTAACGCCCCCAATGAGCGAATCTTCACCCAGAAAAAATCGATATAAAGGGTTGTTAAATGCCTTGATTGGGGGAAATGTTGAAATCATATCGATAACAACACCAGAGATACGCGAAATAATAGCTAAGGATGAAAAAATCTGGGCAGAGTTGAGAAATTTACTGCAGGATAAAAAAAGAACAGCTATTTTTGCCTTCAATGGTGCATTGCTTTATGGCGCAGTAAAGTTTTTGAACGACAATTTAATCGCTATTCCTGGGAATATTGGTGTGGTCGGATATGATGATTCAGCTTTGGGAGAATTGATTAGTCCAGGTATCACGTCAATTGAGCAAAATCCAGTTGAAATTGGTTATCGTGCGGTTGATATATTATTGCAGCAAATCATTGAAGGACCGCAGGAACTTAGTGGACCAGTTCCAGTTGATTCCAAACTAAATATTCGAAAATCGCTTTGAAGAATTGTTAATATTCTTCTAAAAAAACTATAAAATTAGACGTTATCTTTAAGAGCGTCTTATTTTATAGTTTTTTTCTTGACAAATAAAAATGTAAGCGTTATAATGACTTTAAGAAAACGGTTCACTAAACCGATACACGTTTCCGAATTACTTTAACAAAGGGAGAGGAGGAATTACTTTGAAAAACGCTTACAAAACATCACTGATTCTTTTCCTTCTCCCCCTCCTCCTGTTAAGTGCTTGCAGTGGTCCATCGGCTTCTGAAAAAGATAATATCCAGTTACAGAAAAAGGCAAAGAGTTGGAATGACGCAGACTATAAGCAAAGCAAAGTCCCACTTCACTCTTATGTTAAGCTCTATGGCGTGATTCAAAAGTCGGATGGGAAGAATGAAAAAGTGGGGAAAAATAACCGTTTCATATTAATGAGAAGTAATACTCGTTATCAGGTGATAAATGGGACAAATAAAGAATTCAAAGTTGGTGACAAAGTCACTGTTTATGGAGAATATTATGGTTTTATAAAGGCCATGTCAATTGAACAATAATAAGTGAAGAAGAATTTGCCGTAGGATAGCGGGAAAGGGAGCAACATGCTGAGTGATTATAAAAGAAACTGGAAATATCAGTCATATGATGATATTAAAGGGGCGCTTGAAGTCTTGATGAACAGTGTGAAACCGTTTTACACAGAGAGAAAAGGTCACATCAAATTGGGAACTTCTGGGACAGTCTACAGCGAAGACACACAACAAGCAGAAGGCTATCTAAGAATGCTTTGGGCACTTGGCCCGTTATGGTCGCAAAATGAAGCGCCGGATCTCCAAAAAATATACCTTGAGGGAATTGCTGCGGCGACAGATCCGGAAAATGCTGATTATTGGGGAGATGTCACTGATTATGATCAGCTTCTGGTAGAGATGGCTTCATTGTCTCTGACACTCATGATTGCTAAGGATAAAATTTGGAATCAACTGAGTGCTAAGGAACAGGAAAATCTAGCTGCTTGGTTGCGCCAAATTAATGATCAAGCAATGCCTGCTAATAATTGGCACTTTTTCCGGGTTTTGGTCAATATCTGTTTAATGAAACTGGGTTGTGAGTATTCGCAGGAGAAGCTAAAAGAAGATTTGTCCCTGATTGATTCGCACTATGAAGGAAACGGCTGGTACCGAGATGGCGAAAAAACGCAGTTCGATTACTATATTCCATGGGCTTACCACTTTTACGGTTTGATTTATGCCAAGCTGATGGAAAATGAAGATCCTGAACGATCCGCACTTTTTAAGAAACGTGCGACAGATTTTGCTCAAAGTTTCTATCATATGTTTGATGCGGACGGAGATGCTGTCCCATTTGGAAGAAGTTTAACATATCGATTTGCTCAGGCTTCATTTTGGGGAGCGCTAGTATTTGCTGATGTGGAAGCGCTGCCTTGGGGTGTGATCAAAGGTTTGTACAGTAGAAATATGGCGCAGTGGTTTAAACGAGATATTTTCTCAACTGACGGCTTGTTGACCATCGGTTATTACTACCAAAACATGATTTTTGCTGAAGGTTATAATTCTCCAGGCTCGCCTTATTGGGCCTTTAAATCCTTTATTTTATTAGCCGTTCCCAAAGATCATCCATATTGGCAAGCTGAAGTTCTTGATTTTCCTAAAAATGAAACACGAGTGCTGAATCTGGAGGGGCACGCATTTTATGAACATGTAGATGACTTTCACCATACCTTGATGTATCCATTTGGGCAAAGGGTAAATAACCAAAATAATAGCGAAGCGAAATATAGTAAATTTGTCTATTCTTCCAAATTTGGAATGAGTGCGCAAAAAGCAAGTTATAACTACTACGAAGCGGCTTTGGACAATGTTTTATCAGTTTCTTGTGACGAACATTATTATCGGCCAAAGGCAGAAGATCTCTCCTATCAGGCAACAGACGAATGGATAAAATATGATTGGGAGCCAATTCCTGGCACGCATATTCTATCAACCATTGTCCCTTATGGCGCTTATCACGTCAGAATTCACGAAATAAATACACAGCAGCCTATTAATGTTCATGAGGGAGGATTCAGCATCCCGATGGAAGGCTGCAGAAAAGCTGAAAATGATCAGTCAGCGAGCTGTACAACTTCGCTGGGAACGAGTATTGTCACTAACGTTACAGGCTTTGATAGAGCAGAAGTTATCCGAACAGAGCCGAATACCAATTTGCTTTATCCAAGGACCTATCTTCCAACATTGGGAGCGAAATTAAGTCAGGGCAATCATCTTCTGGTTTCTGTTGTAGGCGGATTGACAAGTGCTGAAGAACAACCAAAAGTCACTGTGACTGAAGATCAGATTATCATTGAGGGAAAGCGCCGCGTGCTTGTTAAGCGCGATCAATTTCCAGAAAGGAATGAACAAAAGTGAAAGAAAAGTGTACTGAAATGATCAAAAATTCCATTGACTTTTCATTGAAGAAAATTCAGCAAAATCTGGAGACCTTTTCAGAATTGGTTCCACCAGCAGCGAGTGAGAATCTAGTTTATCAGCCAGAGGGAAATACTGACTGGACTGCGAGCTTCTGGGTCGGACAATTGTTTTTGGCAAAAGAGATAGATGGCTCGGACAGGTATGATCAAGTCATTGAAAATCAATTGAAGTCTTTTGAAACACGCCTGAAAAATAAAGTGGATCTTGAGACACATGATATTGGATTTCTATACATTCTGTCCACTATTGCTGACTATAAGCTAAATAGAACTCCGAATTCTAAGCTTCTTGCCATTCAAGCAGCTGATCTATTGATGGAGAGATACAACGAAAAAGCAGGGATTATCCAAGCCTGGGGAAACCTGGAAGACGACAATGAAAATGGAAGAATCATCATTGACTGTCTTATGAACTTGCCGCTTTTGTATTTTGCCAGTAATGAAACTGGAGATGAAAGCTATCGTGACGCCGCTTATCGGCATGCGAAGCAAACGCAAAAATATATTGTGCGCGATAATTTTACAACCTACCACAGTTATTTCTTCGACACTCAAACTGGGGAGGCAAAATTTGGAAAGACAGTTCAAGGTTATTCAGATGATTCATGCTGGGCGCGCGGACAAGCTTGGGGCATTTATGGCTTTACTCTAAGTTATCTTTACACAGGTGATGTTAGTTTTATTGAAACTGCAAAACATTTAGCAGATTACTTCATCAGTCATCTTCCAGCTGATAATGTTCCTTTTTGGGATTTAATCTTCAACGATGGTGATGACCAAGAACGTGACAGCTCGAGCGCTGCGATTGCGATATGCGGTTTATTGGAACTGGCGAAACAACTGCCGCTGTCTGATAGTAAACGAGAAAGTTATGAAAAAAAGGCGTATGAAATTCTGCAATCCTTGTCTGAAAACTATACGACAAAAAATGTACCTTACTCCAACGGACTTTTGATACATGGTGTTTATAACAAAAATGGAAACGTTGGTGTGGATGAGTGTATGAGTTGGGGAGATTATTTCTATATGGAATCTCTCACAAGATTTAACCAAGTTTGGAATCGATACTGGTAAAAGGTGCCAGCATTGAGTCAATAAACTGAGTTCATTTTTATCAATTGAACTCACACAATAAATTTCCAATAGGAGGAAAAAATGAAACTGCACAAAAAACTAATTTTGGGCGCTGCAATAACAGCACTTGCTGCTTTAGGATTGGCGGGCTGCTCGTCAGGGGGGAAGGCAGAGGATAAGAGTTCTGGTAGTCAGACGCTAAAAGTTGCCGTATGGGATTATAAGACAATTCCAGAATTTAAAGCTTTATTTGATGCTTTTGAAGACAAAAACCCTGGCGTAAAGATTGAGCCAGTGGATATTCCATCGGCATCCTATGAACAAAAAATAACTACAATGCTCTCTGGCGGCGATAAGACAGATGTTCTTGCGATGAAGACACTTGCCAGCTATTCTTCATATGCTACAAGGAATCAGTTGGTTGACTTGTCCGATCACATCAAAGACCTAGATAAAGAACCAGCTCAATCAGTCTATGACATGTATAAGATTGATGGTAAGACCTATGCACAGCCATATCGTCAAGACTTCTGGGTGCTTTATTACAACACAAAATTATTGAAAGAAGCGGGCATTACGGATGTCTCAAATATGACTTGGGACGACTATGTAAAATATGCTAAGGAATTAACGGATAGTTCAAAGGGAATTTATGGTTCTTATCAGCACACTTGGCGCTCTGTTTTGCAGGCTACTGCTGCGGGTCAGAATGATAAAAATATCCTAACACCACCGTATGAATATTTCAAGCCTTATTATGAGCGCACATTGGAACTGCAAAAAGATAAAGCAATCATGGATTATGGAACAGCTAAATCTACGCAGGTTACTTATGCTTCTCAATTTGGTACAGAAAAAGCAGCAATGATGCCGATGGGAACCTGGTACATGGCAACTGTGAATGCAGCAAAAGCCAAAGGTGATGCAACAGCAGAATGGTCCATTGCCCCAATGCCTCAGAATGAAAAGGGCGAGGTAACAACTTTCGGTTCACCAACAGCTTGGGCAATCAGCAAACATTCAGCAAATTCTAAACTTGCTCAAAAATTCCTTGATTATGCTTCAGGGAAAGATGGTGCAAAGGTTCTTGCTAAGATTGGTGTCGTTCCAGCATACCGAACATCAGAAATCGACGACATCTACTTCAATCAAAAAGGAATGCCGACAGATGAAGTTGCTAAAAAAGCATTTAATCCTGACAAAATTTCTCTTGAAGTCCCAATTGATGCCAAAGCATCAGAAATTGATCAAGCTTTGCAGCAAGAGCACGAACTCATTTTGACAGGAAGTGAATCTGTTGATAAAGGGATTGATAACATGAATAAACGTGTTGCTGAAATAAAAGAAAGTGACTAGAGAAGTTTGAAGTCAAAAGGTATTTATCTCTCTTAACTTAGTTAATACAGGTACAGGCGCGAATATTGTACAAAAAAATATTCGCGCCACAGTACCAAAAGTTGTTCTGCTACAAAATAGTCAGGTGCATTTCTAAAACAGCAGCTCTTGATTATTTTGTGGGAGAACAAATAACGATTAATAGTAATTTATGAACAAGGAGCCTCTATGGAAACTAACAAAGACGCGCAGGGCATACTCGTACTAAGAAAGAAAGCGAGAAAAAAGAGAGAGCTGAAAAATATACTTACAGCTATGACCTTTGTTGCTCCTAATTTTATCGGTTTCTTTATTTTCACTTTGGTCCCAGTAGTTGTATCTTTTGTATTGGCCTTCTTGGAGTGGGATTCATTTTCGACTCCGAAATTTGTCGGCCTTTCCAATTTTAAGCAAATGTTGTCGGATGATACATTCAAAATATCTTTTACCAACACGATTTTATATACGGTCGCTGTTGTTCCGCTGACGCTGCTTTGTTCATTGGGGTTGGCAATATTACTGAACCAAAAAATCAAAGGAATTAAGTTTTTCAGAACAGCATTTTTCTTCCCTTATGTCACAAGTTTAGTTGCAATTGCCGTTGTTTGGAACATGCTATTTCATCCGACAATGGGGCCGATTAATCAACTGCTTCGGCATTTTATCGCAAATCCGCCAGGATGGACATCAAGTACACAGTGGGCACTGGTTGCGATCATCATTGTCAGTATCTGGCGGGGAATGGGATATTATATGGTTCTTTATCTGGCTGGGCTGCAGGGAATAAATAAAGAATGGTACGAAGCCGCAGCAATTGACGGGGCGAGTAAATGGAAGCAGTTTTTACATATTACTTGGCCGAGTTTGCATCCCACAACCTTTTTCATTACCATTATGCTGATAATTAATAGCTTTAAGGTTTTTGATCTGGTACAGATAATGACTAACGGAGGTCCAGGACGCTCTACAAATGTACTTGTTCTGGATATTTATAACGAAGCCTTCGTCAATTTTAAATTTGGTTATGCATCAGCGATTTCATTTGTACTTTTTATTTTAGTTCTAGGTGTGACGGTTGTGCAGTTCAAAATTAATGAAGCGAGAAAGTAGGGAATAAAATGACTAAAGAGAAAAAACTAGCAAAAGTGGTCATCTTTATTGTACTTGTCCTTCTTGCTTTACTGACGCTTATACCCTTCATTTGGATGATCTCTTCATCTTTCAAAACTAATAATGATGTCTTTTCAATTCCTATTCGGTGGATTCCTCAAACTTTTCACCCTGAAAATTATATAACGATCTGGAAACAGATTCCCTTAGCGACTTTCTTCAAAAATACAGCGATTTTAAGTATCGTAATTACCATAATTCAGCTTTTTACCAGCAGTTTTGCGGCTTACGGATTTTCAAAAATGAAGTTTAAAGGGAGAAATCTTTTATTTCTTGCCTATATCGGTACGATTGCTGTTCCTTGGCAAAGTTATATGATTCCTCAGTTCATCATGATGAGAAAAATGGGATTGACTGATAATTTGATGTCTCTCATTCTCTTGCAGGCATTCTCAGCATTTGGCGTCTTTCTGCTTCGTCAGTATTATGAAACAATTCCAGAGAGTTTGAGTGAAAGCGCCCGGATTGATGGACTCTCGGAGTGGGGGATTTATCGGAGAATCATTCTCCCTTTGGTCAAGCCGGCAATTGCTTCATTGACGATTATTACATTTGTCAATACGTGGAATGACTACATGGGACCTTTCATCTACTTAACCAGCGATCAAAATAAAACCTTACAAATTGGCTTGAAGATGTTTATCGGATTATATGATTCGCAGTATGCGCTGATTATGGCGGCCTCTGTTGTCTCAATTTTACCTATTGCAATCGTATTTTTGAGTATGCAGAAATACTTTGTGGAGGGTATTGCATCATCAGGCGTGAAAGGCTAATGGCTAATGGACAGATTAAGATTTAACAAACAAAAATTTGATGACAATGTTTATATGAAGCTGATTCATTATATTTATTGTTTTTTAATGGCAAACATCGGCTTAATTCTTGTCAGCATTCCACTTTTTGTCAGTATTAATTTTCTGACGATAACGACGAAAAACATCTGGCTATTCTTACTTTCCATGGTTTTCATTTATCCTGGGATTGCAAGTGTCTTTGCGATGATAAATCATTACTTGGAATATAAGACAATCAGTCCATTTCGATTTTTCTTCCAAAATGGATTGAAGAAATTCGGCGCTTATGGTTTAAAATACGGCATTGTCACAACATTTTTACTGACAGTTTTTAGTGTTGACTTACTGCTTGCCTATTCTCTGCCTTTAGCCCAACTCACTGTTCCATTTCTTGTCTTGATGATTGGTTTAAGTTTTGCCCTGTGTCTCAATATGCTTTACTTTCGTGTTCGGAATCAAACGGCAAAAGAGAAAGATATTTTCCGAGCAGCAGCTTACTACTTACTAAGAAAATGGTATGTGAGTTTGCTTAATGTTGTCCTATTTTTGCTGATGTTTAGTGTGATGTTTGTTAAGCCGCAGTTTGGTTTCATTATCACACCGTCAATTTTCCTGTTTATCATCTATCTTAACTGCGGGAAATTATATCAAAAAAATGAGAGGAAGGTTGAAGTTAAGGAATAATATGGAATTACAACTTAAAATCATTGATGAGACTGGCCAAATCAAACTGGGAAAGAATAATGATGAGTCGCTTGTGGAATCAATGGAGAGTAAAGGTGAAGACCTGGTATACTTATCCACTCAGTTCTTTAACTTTCAAAATGGAGACGCAATTGTTCTGAATTTAGCAGAAAAAGGACAATATGTCTGGATTAGGTTTGATGAAACGCTAAACGAGTCTTTGGTATATATCAAAGAGCAGGAGATAACATATCACCCCTCATTGACCATGAACGGCCGAGAAAGTATTTCAGATGTGGCCTTCATGGGTAAGCGTCATTATATTCAGGCAAGGATTGCTAAGGACTATGAGATCAAAGCCTACAGAAATTTAGCATTGAATCCGCATGATCAGAAAGACTTTACAGGCGCTTATCCGCATGCTTTTGCTAATGTTGAAACACGGGATGACTCAACTTTTTTCGCTAGGAATGTCATAGATGGCATTTTTGCGAATCGCTTGCATGGTTCTTACCCTTACCAATCATGGGGAATCAATCGTCAAGAAAACGCGACGCTAAGCATCGATTTCGGCAGACAAGTATTACTAAATCGGATAGGTTTTACCTTGCGAAGCGACTTTCCTCATGATAGTTTTTGGACAAGAATCACAGCCGAGTTTTCTAACGGAGAAACGATAACATTTTCGACTGTCCAATCATCCGCACCACAATATTTCGACTTTGAGCCAATAAAGACTGATAGAGTTACAATTAAAAATTTGATAAAAAATGAAGATGATTCACCGTTTCCAGCACTTACACAGCTTGAAGCATTCGGAATCGTAAAGGAGAAAAATTGAAAAATCAAACTATGGAAACACGTTACGCGCATGCACCAAAGGATATCGAGAAGTATACAACAGAAGAAATGCGGCAGGAGTTTGCCGTTGAGCAGATTTTTGAGCCAGGATGGATTCATCTGACTTATTCGCACAACGATCGTTTGATCTTTGGCGGTGTGGAACCTCTGAACGAGCCGCTAGAGATAATTCTAGATAAGGTTCTGGGAGTAGATTATTTTCTTGAGCGCCGTGAGCTTGGGCTGATCAATATCGGCGGAGACGGCAGCGTAGAAATAGATGGCGTAGAAGATGAAGTGCTGCACCGCGATGGATATTATATTGGCAAAGAAACGAAGCATGTCGTATTCAGGTCAAAAGATGAAAAA
>JAITVN010000043.1 GCA_031285775.1 Streptococcaceae bacterium
AAGAGCTGAGTGTGGTTTGTCCTGTTTTTATCATATGAACCGCCTGTGGCTTGATAACTCTATTATACTAAAAAATCACTATCTATTTTACTCAGATAGTGACTTTTTCAGCAGGTTCCCAAGGCTTATTTTTTTTTGCAGAGTCGCCCAGAAATAGAAAATTTTTGGATAAATATATAGATAGTGTCTATAAAACTGAAAGTTAGTGTTACATTCGCCAAATATTTGCGTATAAAACAGTAGGGAAGAAAAATCCCAAATTAACTTTGGAGGTTCTAATAAATGAACAAATCACTACTTATCGGCCGATTGGTCGAAAACCCAGAACTTGTCACAACAGCCAATGATAAAAGCGTCGTCCATACCACGATTGCTGTGAATCGCCGCTTTAGAAATTCAGAGGGCGAGCGTGTTGCTGATTTTATCTCATTGGTTGTCTGGGGAAAGACAGCAGAAAATTTTGTTTCATATGCTAAAAAAGGCAGTCTGCTTTCTGTTGAGGGAGAGATTCGTACGCATAGTTATGAAGACAAGCAAAAGCAGCGTCATTATGTGACAGAAGTTCTCTGTACCGCTTATAGCCTTTTGGAAAGTAAAGCTGCCGTTGCACTGCGTGAAGGAAGTGTCAGTAATGAGGAAATGGTTCTAGCTGCAGAAGAGCTGCCTTTCTGAATTCCGATAAAGATCTCTAAGCGTTTTTGATTGAGTGCTTGTTTCTGCCTGAAGTCGTCAGAGTGACTTAGGTCAGAGAAGGTGTTCAATAAGAGAAATACAGCTTTGAGATTTATCTAAATTACTGCATGTAAAACTTCTTAGAAAAATGCAACATTTTTTGAACTAAACAGTTGACTAATTCTGACCTTTGCGATACAATAAAAAAGTAGATTAGCACTCTCGCCAAAAGAGTGCTAACTGAAAAAAACTATCTGAAAACATTTGGAGGTGTAGAGTATGTTAAAACCCTTAGCAGATCGCGTTGTACTTCGCGTGAAAGAAGAGGAAGAAAAAACTGTCGGCGGTATTGTCTTGGCTAGCAGTGCACAGGAGAAGCCCCGTACGGCAGAAGTCGTTGCCGTAGGCCCAGGCAAGCGCAATGAAGAAGGAAAACTGATTCCGCTTGAGGTCAAGGTCGGCGATGTCGTCGTTTTTGCTGAATACGGCGGCAGTAAAGTCAAGATTGACGGCGAGGAATACCTCATCACACGCGAATCTGATTTGCTTGCAGTTTTATAAGAAAGGTCGTTAAATAAATATGTCAAAAGAGATTAAATTTTCATCTGATGCGCGTTCAGCTATTGTAAATGGTATTGATATTTTAGCTGATACTGTTAAAATAACCCTTGGCCCAAAAGGCCGCAATGTTGTTCTGGAAAAATCTTACGGCTCACCTTTGATTACTAATGATGGCGTAACCATTGCCAAGGAGATTGAGCTTGAAGATCATTTCGAAAATATGGGCGCAAAACTCGTATCTGAAGTCGCTTCAAAGACGAATGATATCGCAGGTGACGGTACAACCACAGCGACACTGTTGACTCAGGCCATTGTGCGTGAGGGACTTAAGAATGTAACTGCCGGTGCAAATCCAATCGGCATCCGACGCGGAATCGAGAAAGCCACTGACACTGCAGTTGGTGCGCTCAAGAAATTGGCGATCCCAGTATCAGGAAAAGATGCGATTGCCCAAGTTGCAACAGTTTCCAGTCGCAGCGAAAAAGTCGGTGAATATATTTCAAATGCCATGGAAAAAGTCGGTGCTGACGGCGTCATCACTATTGAAGAGTCTAAAGGTATGCAGACAGAGCTTGACGTTGTTGAAGGCATGCAGTTTGATCGTGGTTATCTGTCACAATACATGGTGACTGACACCGAGAAGATGGTGGCTGATCTTGACAATCCATACATTCTCATCACTGACAAGAAGATTTCTAACATTCAGGAAATTCTTCCATTGCTTGAGTCTGTTGTTAAAGCTGGCCGTGCCCTCTTGATTGTGGCTGATGATGTTGACGGCGAAGCATTGCCTACACTGGTCTTGAACAAGATTCGCGGGACATTTAATGTTGTAGCAGTTAAAGCACCAGGCTTCGGTGATCGTCGTAAGGCACAACTTGAAGATTTGGCAATCCTCACAGGCGGTACAGTTATCACTGAAGAGCTTGGACTTGAGCTGAAAGACGCAACCATCGATTCTTTAGGCTCTGCCGTTAAGGTAACGGTTGACAAAGACAAAACGACTGTTGTTGAGGGAGCTGGCGATAAGGTTGCTTTGGCACAGCGTGTGGCTACAATCAAAGCTCAGATCGAGCAGACGACCTCAGACTTTGACAAAGAGAAGCTTCAGGAGCGTTTGGCTAAATTGGCTGGTGGTGTTGCGGTCATCAAGGTAGGTGCAGCAACTGAAACTGAAATCAAAGAAATGAAGCTGCATATTGAAGATGCCCTCAATGCAACACGTGCAGCAGTTGAAGAAGGGATTGTAGCTGGCGGCGGTGTGGCGCTTGCTACTGTTATCAAAGAAGTGGCTAAGCTTAAACTTGAAGGTGATGAAGCAACTGGTGTGAACATCGTGCTTCGCGCGCTGGAAGAGCCTGTTCGTCAAATCGCAGCAAATGCCGGATACGAAGGTTCAGTCATCATCAACGAGCTGAAAGCGCGTCCTGAAGGTGAGGGCTTCAATGCAGCAAATGGTACTTGGGTAAACATGGTTGAAGCAGGTATCATTGATCCAGTTAAGGTAACGCGTTCAGCTTTGCAGAATGCGTCAAGTGTGGCTGCTATGGTTCTGACAACTGAAGCAGTTGTCGCTGATAAGCCTGAGCCTAAACAGCCTGCAGCGCCAGCAATGGATCCATCTATGATGGGCGGTTATTAATTCTTGGACAAAGAATAATTAAAAGTGAATTTCAATGCGTTGAAATTCACTTTTTTTACGTACTGAGGAAAAATCAGCGCGTTTTTTTATCTCAACTATTTCTATGTAAGCGCAACATTTCCACTAAAAAGTAGCACAAAGTTACAAGACAAATGTGATAGAAAGCGTTATCATAAATTCAGAAAGTTTAAAAGTTTATGAAGTTCCGCTAAACTTTCGCTAGGACTGAATATTCTTTGCTGGTCAACGGTGCCTGTTCCACTGTCCGCACGTTGTTCTGGCATCGCTTCAGTACCAGCTTGTTTCAATTTACGGAAGTCCTTGGGACTGCAGCCGTAACGTTTGGCAAAGGATTTATTAAATGTTCTGACATCACAGAAGCCACAGAGGTTCGTGACATTGAGCAGATTCTCACGAGTGGTTAATAGCAGCGTACGTCCATATTCGCAGCGGATATTGTCCATGTATGCTTGAAATGAAATTCCGAAATTCTTTTTGAAAAAGTGGCTAAAGTAAGTTTTTGAGAAACCTTCCTGATCGGCTAGCTCTTGCAGAGAGATTCCATTTACGAAGTTTTCCTGAATGGTGGCGGAAATTCTCTGGAATCGTTTTTGCAGGTCAAGCAGCTTGTTCTTTTGAGAATTGTTCAAAATATCAAATTGAGCTAAGTCCAACAAATCGTTAAGAACAAGATAAGTCATTCCGATCGTCTTTAGGGGCTGGTGAGGTGAATCTTCAAAGTAACTTTTGGCAGCCTGAAATAAGTGCTGCAGGTACAAGGAATTCTTTGGGATGTCTACTGGTTTGCTGTCAAAGAAGACAGCATCAAGCACTGGGTAACTGAAGGCAAAACTCGTCAGAGGCAGCTGAAGGATCAAATAGATCGCATTAGATCGGAATT
Source organism: Streptococcaceae bacterium (assembly GCA_031285775.1). Taxonomy (GTDB): domain Bacteria; phylum Bacillota; class Bacilli; order Lactobacillales; family Streptococcaceae; genus Lactovum. Next base: position 3,777 of record JAITVN010000043.1, read on the forward strand.
CATGCATCTGACAAGAGTTGAAAACCATGATCTGGCCAGGGTAAAGTTTGTATTCGGTTTGCTGCGTATAGACGATTCCTTCGCCTTCTATGACATAAAGAATCTCTGTATCAAAATGAAGATGAGGTCGCCGATAGCGAATATCATTGATGAAATATCTTAAACCACTGACTTGATTGTGTTCCACTTTTTCGAATTCATTTTTCAGCATCTTTAATCTCCTGTTAATGATTATACCATATGACAGGAGTTTAGATATTAATCACCGCAAAGTGCTAGAAAGCTGCGGAAGTGCAGCGTCTGGCGCGATGCAATCAAAAAGCTGAGCCTTGTGCAAGGCTAATAAAGGAGGAGCTATATAAAATGGCTTATTTTGACAACATTCCCACTGTGAAGTTTGAAGGCACAGGCACAAAGAACATGTTTGCTTTCCGTCACTACAACCCTGATGAAATCGTATTGGGCAAGACCATGCAGGATCAGCTGCACTTTGCTTTGGCTTTCTGGCACACCATTACAATGGATGGGACTGATCCCTTCGGCTCAGCAACAATGGAGCGTCCTTGGGATCAGGAAGGCGGCTCTGAAATGGATCGGGCGCATCGTCGTGTGGAGGCATTCTTTGAAATTGCTCAAAAGCTGGGCGTTAAATATTACTGTTTCCACGACATTGACATTGCACCAACAGGTGAAACGCTGAAAGACTTTTATGCAAATCTGGATGAGATCACAGATCATTTACTGGAAAAGCAGAATGAAACAGGAATCAAGCTGCTTTGGAACACGGCCAATATGTTCTCAAATCCGCGTTATATGAACGGGGTGGCTTCATCTAACCGTGCAGAGGTCTTTGCTTACGGCGCCGCTCAGGTCAAGAAAGGGCTGGAATTGTCCAAAAAGCTAGGCGGAGAGAATTATGTCTTCTGGGGCGGACGTGAAGGTTATGAATCACTACTGAACACGGACATGGGGCTGGAAATGGATCACATGGCGAAGTTCTTCCATATGGCGGTAGATTACGCGAAGTCGATTGATCATCTGCCAGTCTTCTTGCTGGAGCCGAAACCGAAAGAGCCGATGAAACATCAGTATGACTTTGATGCTGCAACAGCGATGGCTTTCCTTGAAAAATATGACCTGACGGATTATTTCAAACTCAATCTTGAAACGAATCATGCTTGGCTGGCTGGTCACACCTTTGAGCATGAATTGAACACGGCGCGGACATTTGGTGCACTTGGCTCGGTTGATGCAAATCAGGGCGACTATTTACTCGGCTGGGATACAGATGAATTCCCAACATTGGTGATTGACATTACCCTTGCCATGTATCAGATTCTTTTAAACGGCGGTCTTAATAAGGGCGGGATTAACTTTGACGCCAAAGTACGTCGGACGTCATTTAAGGCTGAAGATCTGCTTTTGGCACATATTGCCGGTATGGATACTTACGCGCGGGCATTGAAAGGTGCGGCTGCAATCATTGAAGACAAGTTCCTTTCCGACATTGTTGACGCACGTTATGCATCTTACAAGAATACAGAAGTTGGCCGCTCAATCGAAAATGGCTCCGCAACTTTTGAAAGTTTAGCTGCTTATGCACTTGAACACGGTGAAGAAATAGAAATGGAATCGAACCATCTTGAGTACATCAAATCTGTTTTGAATGATTACCTGGTTTAATTAATTGTAAAAAGGAAATAGTAATGAAACTGAAGAAAAAGTTATTAGCTGCCGCAACTGTGGCATTAGGAGTTATTGCACTGGCTGCCTGCAGCAGCGGGAATTCATCAAAGCAATCTTCATCAGGCTCGTCTGGTAAAGAGATTATTTTGTGGACTTTCGCAGATATGAAGCCGCAGATTAAAGAGTATGAAAAGCTGAATCCAAAAGGCTACAAAATCAAAGAGACGGTCATTCCTTATGCTGATTTCCAGACAAAACTAGATAAGGTTCTGGGAACGGACAAAGCGCCAGATATGATAGCGATGGATGCAGGATTTGTCAGCAAATATGTGGACTCAGGCATGCTGGCGGATTTGAAGGACTATGGCGTCGAAGAGGCGACAACAAAGAGTTTCCCTTATACGCTGGATATTGGAAAAGACAGCAAGGGAACTCAAGTTGCAGTTTCTTATCAAGCAGCGCCTGGTGCAGTTTACTATCGTGCTTCTCTGCTGCAGCAGTATTTGGGGATTGCTCCTTCAGATCAGACAGCAGCTCAGGCAGCTTTTGCCAGCTGGGATAAGGTTCAAGAGACAGCTCAGACGATTCATGACAAGTCCGGCGGCAAAGCTTATCTTTTCTCTTCGCTGCAGGACATGTACATGCCAGCGATTGGCGGACGTACTGAAGGCTGGGTAGATAAGGACAACAAGCTGCAGATTGATCCGACCTTGCTGACTTCGCTTGATATGATGAAAACCTTTGTTGAAAAGGGCTTGACAAAGAACACTGTGGGTCAGAATTCTGACTGGTTTGCCGGAATGTCCTCAAATGATATTGTATCTTACTCCTTACCGTCATGGGGCTTGTTCTACTGGCTGAAAGACTACTCTAAAGATACTGCAGGCGACTGGCGCGTCATTCAAGGTCCTCAATCTTATTCATGGGGCGGAACTTGGTTTGGTGCGGTCAAGGGAACTGAGCACGAAGAAAACGCTGCGAAGCTGGCGATTTACTGGTCAACAGATACAGAGTTCCAGACTTGGCAGGCACAGGCGAATACAGACTTTGTTGCTGATCAGGAAGTGGATAAAACCGTGGCCGCAGATTACGCGAAAAATCCTGTAGAAGGCAGCCCGATCGGCACGCAGAATCCTTATTCATTGTTCTCAGAAGCAGCAAAGAATATCAATGGTAAGATCATCACAAAATATGATCAGAATATTCAAGATCTCTGGATCAACGATGTGATCAATCCATATTCGAATGGTAAGACTACAAAGGAAAAGGCTTTGGCAACATTCAAAGCGGATGTGAAGAGTGCTTATCCTGATGTGACAACTGACTAAGATGTGAGACCGACTGCTTACATCTGTAGAAAATTAACCCCTGAATGGGAAAGCGACCTCTAAGAGCTGAAGCACAAAGAGTCTGCTTGGTAACTTGTAGCTTCCAACCGAAGGTTGGGTTCTAGAAGTTGTCTAATTTTCTAGGATGTAGGAGGGCGAACTCAGTTAAGCAGAGGTTCAGAAACGACGAGAAGAACCGAATATATTCCTTCGGTTCTTCTTTATAAGGTTGACGAAGCGAAAGCTTCGTTGATCCATTCAATCAGAAATGGAGTGGTTACGACATGGAAAATTCTGTGAAAAAAACTAAAAAATTGAAATTTGAAAAATATAATCGTTTTGGTTATTATTTTCTAATTCCTTTTTGTATTGGCTTTCTCCTTTTTCAGCTTTATCCGATCATTTACACGTTCAGAATTGCTTTTACCAGTATGAACGGCTGGCAAACACTGGAAACGGCGGCAAATGTGGGCTTTGATAATTTTGTTACTTTGTTCACAAAAACGCCATTATTCACTCAAAGTTTAGGGAATACACTGCTGCTTTGGATTTTGAATTTCATTCCTCAGATTTTGATGGCGTTGATTCTTGCGGCCTGGTGGACAAATCGAAAGTTGGCGCTTAAGGGCTCAAGCTTCTTCAAAACGATCTTCTACTTGCCGAATATGATCATGGCGGCATCTGTTGCAGCTTTGTTCATGATTTTGTTCTCTTATCCGCAAGGACCTGCAAATCAGATTTTGACGAGCCTACATCTGATTTCTAAACCTTTCAATTTTCTGCAGTCGGTTTGGGGAACTCGCGGCATTGTTATGTTTCTGCAATTTTGGATGTGGTACGGACAAACCTCCATCGTCTTTGTGGCGGCAATTTCATCCATTGACGAGTCTTTGTTTGAGGCGGCGCGTATTGACGGTGCGACTGACGGTCAGATTTATCGCCGCATTACAATCCCTTTGATGCGGCCGATTATTATGTACACTTTTGTGACTTCCTTTGTCGGCGGTCTGCAGGTTTTCGATATCCCATTCTTGCTGACGCAGGGTTCAGGCGGTCCGCTTAACTCAGTTTATACGCTGGCGATGTTTATCTACAAGCAAGCTTTCCAGTATCGAAATTACGGCATTGCTTCGGCGGCTTCAATCATTCTGCTGATCATTGCAGGGATTGTCTCTGTCGTTATGTTCAGATTTTTCCGAGAGCGAACATCAAACTCAGCCATTGGCGGTAAGAAAAAACAAAAGCGCGTGAAAGCGACGAGAGAAAATCTCGAAGGAGGTGTGCTTTAATGGAAAATGCAAGTTTAAGCAAGGCTTTGAGAACAAGGCGAATCTTGATTTATATTGTTTTTGTGCTGCTGACAGTTATCAGTATTTTGCCTCTGGTCATGATGCTGGCGAATTCGACACGCTCGGTGGTTCAGATCAATACTGGCGTTTCGCTGCTGCCTGGTGGTTCCTTGATTCACAACATCCAAGTGCTGATCCAATACGGCTTTAATATGGTGCGCGGTGTGGGGAATTCCTTCTTTGTTGCCGCGGGTTCAACGATTTTGTCAGTTTATTTCTCGGCAATGGCTGCTTATGCGCTGGTGGCTTATGACTTCAAAGGTCGTAAATTTATTTATGGCTTCATCGTGGCTTTGATTATGATTCCAAGTCAAGTTTCAATGATCGGCTTTTACGAAATGATGATCAAGCTGAACTTACTGGATAATTTCCTGCCCTTGATTTTGCCGGGTATTTCTGCACCTGCAACGGTATTCTTTCTGGTAGAATACATGTCGACGGTCTATAATAAAGATTATGCAGACTCCGCTCGATTGGACGGCGCCAGTGAATTGAAAATCTTCCATCGCATCATGCTGCCGATGATGAAACCAGGACTTGCAACGATGGCTATCTTTGGATTTGTCTTCTCTTGGAACAACTTCCTGATGCCATTGATCCTGATTTCTAAGCAAGAAATGTACACTCTGCCGATGATTGTGCAGACCATTACAGCAATGGGCGCAGGCGGACACACAGTAGAGTGGGGTGCCATCTATGTCGGACTTTCGATCACAGTTGTACCGATCATCATCGTTTATCTGCTTTTGTCCCGCTTTATCGTAGGCGGCGGAAATGCCGGCGGTGTCAAAGGTTAAATGCGACCAAGAGGGAGCATTTAATCGGCGGATAAGGAAAACGCAGTTTTCCACGTTCGTAATGCGACCAAGAGGGGGCATTTAATCGGCGGATAAGGAAAACGCAGTTTTCCACGTTCGTAATGCGACCAAGAGGGAGCATTTAATCTGCGGATAAGGAAAACGCAGTTTTCTACATTGTTATGGTGAATTTATGAAAGAAATTGCACTCACATTTGATGACGGACCTTGGGGAGAGACAACGCTGCAAATCCTGGATGAATTGATACAGCGGCAGATTCCAGCAACTTTTATGATCTGGGGTGAACATGCGCTGCAATATCCGAATATCTTGAAAAGAGCAGCAGAGGCGAAACTATTTGCCTTTGGAAATCACACTTACAGCCATCCGTCACTACTTACGATTCCGCGCAAAGAAATTTTGTCAGAAATTAAAAAAACAGACGAAATTGTGAAAAAAATTACTGGAGAAATCCCGCGTTTCATTCGTCCCCCCTTTGGTGACGGCAATCTTGAGACACTGCAGATCATCAATCGCCCAATGATTTGCTGGTCATTAGACACAGAATCCTGGCAGCATCATGAAGCGAAGCTTTGTCTTGAAAAAGTAAGAGCAGCCAAGGACGGTGATATTGTCCTGATGCATGATTTTCAGGCGGCCGATGCAAAAGCCTTGCCGGCGATCATTGATTTTCTGCAGCAGGAAGATTATGTATTCAAAACGATTCCAGATTTGCTAGGCAATCAGCTGTCAGACGAGCCATTTTATTACTATTCCAGAGATTCCAGGAATAATGTTGGTTTTAAAAAATAAAGAGAAATTAGGAACTAAAAAATGATGTCATATGTTTTAGGAATAGATCTCGGCACTTCCAGCCTCAAGGGAATCTTGATGACGCAGGCTGGAGAAGTTGTCACAAGTAAAAGCGCCAGCTACGGAATTGACAATCCCAAACAGGGATTCTCTGAGCAGCGGCCGAAGGTTTGGGTAGAAGCGCTGGAAGACGTTCTCGCGCAGCTGAAATCCGAAGTTGCAGATATTGGTACCGCGCTTGCGGGAATTAGTTTTTCTGGCCAAATGCACTCGCTCGTAGTGTTAGATGAAAATAATCAGCCAGTTTATCCGGCCATTCTTTGGAATGACGTACGCACGAGCGCACAGTGCAAAGAAATCATGGATAAAATGGGCGAACAGCTGCTGAAAATCACTGGAAACATTGCCCTGGAAGGCTTTACTTTGCCGAAAATTCTCTGGCTGCAGGAAAATGAACCTGAAGTCTGGGCGAGTGTCAAGCACATCATGCTGCCGAAAGATTATCTAGGTCTGTACTTGACGGGAAAAATTCACAGTGAATATTCTGACGCCGCAGGCACGCTCTTGCTTGATGTTGAAAAACATGCCTGGTCCGAAGAAATTGCTGCTGCGTTCAATGTGCCGATGGACATTTTGCCGGAAGTTGTTGAATCCACTGATTTTATCGGGAATTTGACAGATGAAGTCAAGGAAAAATTCGGCATTTCAGCGGATGTTAAAGTTTTCGCTGGCGGTGCAGACAATGCAGCTGCAGCGCTTGGTGTGGGATTGATCAGCGAAGAGATTGGTCTGATTTCAATGGGAACCTCAGGCGTGGTATCAAGTTATGAGCCGAAAGTTGTCGATTACAAAGGCAAACTGCATTTCTTTAATCATACGGTGCCTGAGGCTTATTATTCGATGGGCGTAACGCTTGCGGCGGGAAATTCACTGAGCTGGTACAAAGAAACATTTGGCCAGGGCCTTAGCTTCGCTGAACTGCTGGCAGATGTCAATACTGTCAGCCCAGGATCTGAAGGCCTGCTCTTTACCCCTTATATTGCTGGAGAGCGAACACCGCATTTTGACTCTAAGATTCGCGGCAGTTTCTTAGGCATTTCGGTCAGGCATGAACAGCGTCATTTTTCACGCGCTGTGCTGGAAGGTATTCAGTTCAGTTTGCGCGACAGCAAAGACATTATGGAAACAACTAAAGGGAAAAAATTCAGTCGCTTGATTTCTGTCGGCGGTGGTGCACAAAATCCTGATATTATGCAGATGCAGGCTGATATTTTCAACGCTGAAATGATTCGTCTGACCGTCGAGCAAGGGCCAGGACTTGGTGCCTGCATGATTGCCGCTTATGGCTGCGGTTTTTATACGAATTTATTAGAATTGACCAAAGCCTTCGTACATTATCAGACAGATAGCTTTAAGCCGATTGCTGCCAATGTTGCCCGCTACGAGGAAGTTTACCAGATCTGGAAAACTGCTTATAGCGCCACATCACAAATTAGTCACCAGCTAGTAGATTTCAATGAGGGAGCTTAGAATCATGAGCTCTGAAATCTCTGTTAGAAAACTCCCGCTCGCCAGCGGCTTTATCCAAGAAATTACCCTATCAAATGGGCGACTTAGCATCGTCGTTCATGACTTCGGCGCCAGACTTCATAAACTTTTCGCGCCGGACAGACATGGAAAATTTGAAAATATCCTACTTCCGAAAGACGATCCGACCTCCTACATGATCGACAAAGGATATTATGGGCTGATTTGCGGTCCTGTCGCTGGCCGCATTGCGGGGGCAAAATATGACAATGTAAGATTTACTGCAAAAGAAAATGGAAATTTGCTGCACTCTGGCGATTTTGGCTGGGCGCGGCAATTTTGGAATTACGAAATTCTTTCTGACGCCTCTACAGGAGATCCGCTAGGCGTAGAATTGACACTGCTGGATGAGAAATCAGGTTTTCCTGGTCCCATTCAAGTCAAAGTGACTTATAAACTGATGGAAAATCAGCTGGAAGTTAAAATGTCCGCACAAAGTCAGCAGGAAACACTTTTTAATCCCGCTTGGCATCCTTATTTTAATTTGTCAGCGGATAGGGACACTACTCTGGGCCATATTTTGACAATTTCCGCAAATCAAGTGGTTGAGACCGACGATGAAAACATACCAACTGGACGACTGCTGGATGTTGCGAATACGGCTTATGACTTGCGTGCCGGCAAGAGTATCGCTGAAGTTCAGGAGACGCTCCCAGCTGGTCTTGATGACTGTTTCATCTTTTCTCCGCAAGATGAGAAACAGCTGACCTTGCTTGATCCCAATTCCGGCCGAAAACTCAGTTGCCAAACTGACCGTCAAGCTGTGGTCATTTATACGGCAACAAATCCTGAACAGGATTCGACGATTTCTGGTAGAAAAATGAGCCCGAATCGCGGCATTGCGATTGAGTGCCAAGAAATTCCGGACATTGTCCATCATCCCGAGTGGGGCTCGATAACGCTTAAAGCTGAAGAAGAAAAGACCTGTACGACGACTTATACATTCACTGTAGAAGATTCGCCGGGTTCGGACTAAATATGAAAGATAGGAGAATTTACAAAATGCCGAAATTACAAAATCCAGTATTGCCGGGCTTCAATGCAGATCCGTCCATGGTTCGTGTGGGCGACACTTACTACATTGCCAATTCCACCTTTGAATGGTTCCCAGGTGTGCGCCTGCACGAATCGAAAGACTTGGCCCATTGGAATTTACTGCCCAGCCCTTTGTCAAACACGACATTGCTGGACATGAAAGGAAACCCCTCCTCAGGCGGAATTTGGGCGCCTGATTTGACATATGCCGACGGGAAGTTTTGGCTGGTTTACACAGATGTCAAGCTCGTCGAAGGCTCATTCAAGGACATGACGAACTACTTGACGACAGCTGCTGATATTCATGGTCCTTGGACAGAGCCGATCAAGCTGAATGGTGTAGGATTTGACGCGTCGCTTTTCCATGATAATAACGGCCGGAAATATCTGGTTCAGCAGACCTGGGACCATCGCGAATATCATCATCCTTTCGACGGTATTACGCTGACAGAATTTGATCTTTCAACCATGAAACTTCGTCCTGAAACGGCACGCTGCATTTATCGCGGCACTGACATTAAACTGGTAGAAGGCCCGCATCTTTATAAGATAAACGGTTACTATTTCCTTTTTGCGGCACAAGGCGGCACCGTGTTTACGCATCAGGAAGTCGTCGCACGCTCGAAAACACTTGAAGCTCTGAGCTTTGAAACTAAGCCTGGCGAGCCATTCATCACGAATTTTGACAAGCCGGATCAATACCTTCAGAAGCAAGGCCATGGTGCTTTGGTCGAGACGCCAAGCGGCGAGTGGTATTATGCGTCGCTCTGTGCACGTCCCTGGCATCATGCCGATGAGTCTGTCACAGATCCGCGCGGTTGGTCAACTCTCGGTCGTGAAACGTCTATTCAAAAGGTCGAGTGGGATGAAGCAGGCTGGCCGCGCATTGTCGGCGGTCACGGCGGTAGGACCTTTGTCGAATTACCAAAGGATGCAAAAGCGACTTCCGCACCTGAAAATCATAATCAGCACGATGAATTTGACAGTCCAACGCTTGATCTGAACTGGAATACATTGCGCGTACCCTTTACAGACAAAATGGGGCAGGTCGGCGACGGGAAATTAATACTCATCGGTCAAGGTTCATTGGCTAATCTATTTAATCTGTCTCTGATTGCGCGCCGCTGGCAGGCCTTTTACTTTGATGCAGAAACCAAAGTCAAATTTGACCCCTTCAGTTATCAGCAAATGGCTGGATTGACCAATTATTACAATGATCAGCACTGGTCATTTGTTCATGTGACATGGAATGAAATTAACGGTCATGTGATTGAAATCGGAGAAAACAATCGCGGAAATTACAGGTCCTACCTCAAAGATGCTGCGATAAAGATTCCTGAAGAAACAGAGTATGTCTACTTCCGCACGAAAGTTCGCAAAGAATTCTATCACTACGAATACTCCTTTGATGGTCAGAATTTTATTGAAATTCCTGTCCAGCTTGACAGTAAAGTCCTGTCAGATGACTATGTTCTGCAGACTTACGGCGGCTTTTTCACCGGCGCTTTTGTCGGGCTGGCTGTGGTAGATTATTCTGGTTATGAGAAATCTGCAAAATTTGATTATTTCGACTATAAGGAGCTGGGCGACAAACTGCTGCCAGACGGAAGCTACAGTTGGCAAGCGGGCGAATCAAGATTTGACTGAAATGAAAAAAGAATATGGAAGAAATCTCGTCAGATTAAACAATGGCGTTGAGATGCCGATGTTGGGTTTCGGCTCTGTGCTTGAATCTGACACGACAGATTTCAGCGCAGTGTATGACAGCGCCTGGCAGTCAGGTTATAGACTTTTTGACACGGCCTCAAGCTACGGCAATCAGACAGCGTTTGGTCACTGGCTCAAAGCGCGTGGCCACATACGTGAAGACTATTTCCTAACCAGCAAAGTCGCCCAGAAGGAGCAAGGTTACGAGAATGTGCTGGCCGCCTTTCAACAAACAATCTCAGAACTACAGACGGATTATCTGGATTTGTATCTGATACACTGGCCGAAAGAAGCCACTTTTTTCGAAAGCTGGAAAGCCTTGGAGCATCTCTATGATGAAGGCCTGGTGCGGGCAATCGGTGTGTCAAATTTTGAGGCCAATCATCTGGATCGTTTGTTGACACAAGCAAAAATTCTCCCAGCGCTTGATCAGCTGGAAACGCACCCCTATTTTAGCAATCATGTGACACACGCCTATCTTGAAGAACTTGGCATTCAGCATCAGGCCTGGAGTCCACTCGGTCACGGCGGCCAAGAATTGAATGATCCCATGCTCAAACAACTGGCGCTCAAATATAATAAAACAGTTGGCCAGATTATTTTGCGCTGGCTCTACCAGAAAAATGTGGCCGCAATTCCCAAGTCAAGCAATTCACTACGGCAAAAACAGAATATCAGTCTATTTGATTGGCAGCTGACGCTGCCCGATGAGCGTCGCATTGACGGATTGCAGAAAGGGGAACGCGTGATGGGCGCACCAGATGAAAATTACAAGGCAGATTTATGGTAAACAATCACAGAATATTGGATGAAAATGAGCGAGCGCGTCTGGAAAAAATTGACATCTTTCAGAAACTTGAAAATGGGGACTGGTATTGCTACAGTCAAGAAGCCCAGCTGCAGGCCATTGTAAAGCAGAGCAGCCGGACGCTTCAGGCGATCAATCATGCGGCAGAAACAGATTTTGATGCTGGGGAAGAAATGTTACGGGAATTTTTGCCGAATTTTAACAAAGAGGCTGAGATTTACTTCCCGATTGCATCCATCGAATACCCGCAGAAATTATTCGTAGGCTCAGAAACTTTCATAAATTCCGGACTTCAAATCATCAGTGCAGGAAAAGTTACCATCGGCGCACACTGCTTTATTGGTCCGAATTGCCAAATGTGCACACCGAATCATCATGTCACAGACAAAATGCTGAGACGGCAGGGCTGGCAATATGATGCAGCAATCACGATAGGAGATGACTGCTGGTTAGGCGCATCAGTCATTATTCTACCAGGCGTCAGCATCGGCAGCAATGTGGTAATTGGCGCAGGAAGCGTGGTCACGCATGATCTACCAGATAATTGTATGGCTGCTGGAAATCCGGCCCGAATTAAGAAACACTTCTAAATGTACATTTCTTGACAGCAACTTGAAAACAACATGAAAATCGTGCAGATTCTAGGATCTCCATGATTTTTTATAAAAAAGTTATGTAAAATACGTATAAAATAATAAAAATAATTCGGAATAGTTGCAAATTTTCTGATAATTTGATAGAATATTTTTTATCTAATAAGGGAGAATATTTTATGAAAAATAAAGCAAAACTTTTTACACTGGCGACAGTATTGGCTACTGGCTTTGCACTGCTTAGCGCCTGTAGCGCGGCACCCACAAGTTCTTCAAGCGCTGGAACAGAAATCGGCAAAACCTTCAAGATTGGCGAAGATCTTGAATTATCCGGCGGCGTTTCTGCATACGGCACAGCAATTAAAAACGGCGCAAGTTTAGCCGTCAAAGAAATCAACGAAAATGGAGGCATTGACGGCAAAAAAATAGTAATGACCAGCAAAGACAACAAATCAGACAATGCTGAAGCTGCAACTGTTGCCAGCAACCTCATTTCCAACAATAAAGTCAATGTCATCTTCGGACCAGCCACCTCAGGAGGTGCTATGGCATTGTTGCCGACAGCCACAAAGAGTTCTGTCCCAGTAGTTTCGCCGACCGCGACAGCTGATGCTTACACTGTGACAAAAGGAAAAGTCAATCAGTACGCTTTCCGCAACACCTTCCAAGACAGTTTCCAGGGAAAAGTCCTAGCAAATTATGCTGAGAAAAACTTGAAGGCAGAAAAAGTGATCATGTATTATGATAATTCATCAGATTATGCCAAAGGGATTGAAGCAGCTTTTGAAAAGAATTTCAAGGGAAGCATCGTTGATAAAGTAACTTTTACATCTGGCGACACAGATTTCCAGGCCACGCTCTCTAAGATCAAAGGCGAAGAGTTTGATGCCATCATCATGCCCGGCTATTACAATGAAACAGGCTTGATCACGAAGCAGGCGCGCGCACTTGGAATTAGCGTACCGATTCTTTCAGGAGATGGCGCGGCAGATCCGGCATTTATCGAATTAGCTGGTAAAGAAGCAGCTTCAAACGTATTCTTTGTTTCAGGTTATTCTGCGACTGTTACCCTTTCCGAGCGCGCTTCAGAATTTGTCAAAGCTTACAAAGAGAAGTTTAATGAAGAACCAGGCATGTTCTCAGCCTTGGCTTATGACGGCATTTACTATATCAAGCAGGCTCAGGAAAAGAGTCACGCTAAAACATCTAAAGAGCTTGCTGAAGCGCTGGCAAAGGTGAAAGACTTCACAGGTGTGACGGGTGAGATGACGATCGATTCAGAGCATAATCCTGTCAAGTCTGCCCTTGTTATCAAACTAGATAATGGTGAAATGACTTCATCAGAAATTGTTAAGCCTTAAATTCGGAAAAAATGCTTGATACAAATATGGACAGCATGTCTAAAAATTGATATAATCATTGTATCTGTTTAAGCAGTTTTGAAAAACAGATACAATGAAATATCTAAGGAATAAAAGCATCTTCTCAGGGAACAAAGTGTTTTGTTCCCCTTAATTGTTAGGAAACACTATGCAAATAATACTGAACGGACTCATTCTGGGCTCGGTATATGCCCTGATAGCACTAGGCTACACCATGGTCTACGGCATTATCAAACTCATCAACTTTGCCCACGGCGATATTTACATGATGGGTGCTTTCGCGGGTTACTACCTCATTAATGCGCTGCACATGAACTTTTTCCTGGCGCTCATTTTAGCGATGATTTTCTGTGCTATTTTGGGTGTGGTCATTGAGTATCTGGCTTATCGCCCTTTGAGAAATTCCACACGAATTGCCGCCCTTATCACAGCCATCGGTGTGTCTTTTCTGCTGGAGAACGGTATGAACTTCTTGGTCGGCTCTGGTTCACGAGCATTTCCTCAAGCAATCAGTGTGGTGAAGTTTAATGTTTTGGGCATGAACATCACAAATGTCCAAATTATGATTCTTGCCACATCAATTATTCTGATGCTGCTCTTACAGTTTGTGGTCAAGAAAACGAAGATGGGCAAAGCCATGCGAGCAGTCTCTGTCGAAATGGATGCAGCGCGACTAATGGGCATCAATGTCAATCGAACCATCAGTTTTACCTTTGCTATCGGCTCAGCATTGGCGGGCGCAGCAGGCGTGATGATCGGCCTTTACTACGGCTCAATTGATCCGCTGATGGGAATGGTTCCCGGCATCAAAGCTTTTATCGCTGCAGTACTCGGCGGAATCGGCATTATTCCAGGCGCTGCCCTCGGCGGTATCGTCATCGGGCTCATTGAGACAATTGCGCAGTCTCTGCCAGGTAAACTGTCATTTATTGCTGGCTACAAGGACGCGGTCGTCTACATCATTTTGATTCTGATCTTGCTGGTGCGGCCGTCAGGAATTTTAGGCAAAAATGTGAAGGAGAAAGTCTGATGAAAAAGAATTTAAAGGTAAATATCAGCTGGCTGATTCTCTTCGCAGCGGCTTATGCAATTCTGGCACTTCTGATTCAGTTCGGCATCTTCAATGACTTCATGGTGCAGATTCTCACGCAGATCGGCATTAACATTATCCTAGCAGTTGGTCTCAACGTCATTATCGGCTTTGCAGGGCAATTCTCGCTTGGACATGCAGGCTTTATGCTGATTGGTGCCTATTCCGGCGCAATTATCGGCACTGAGACAGGCACCTATCTGGGCTTCTTTTTAGCCATGCTGATCGGCATGATCATTGCAGGCCTGGCAGCTCTCCTCGTTGGTATCCCAACCTTGCGGCTCAAAGGTGATTATCTTGCCATCGCGACCTTAGGAGTCGCTGAAATCTTCCGAATTCTCGTCATCAACGGCGGTTCGCTTACCAACGGCGCGGCAGGACTGACAGGCATTCCCCTTTTCACGAGCTGGCAGATGGTTTTCATCTTTGTCATTCTCACAACAATTCTTAGTTTGAATTTCGGCCTATCGGCCAATGGGCGCGGCATTCGAGCAGTTCGTGACGATGAAATCGCAGCAGAATCGGTCGGTGTCAACGCCACCAAGGTTAAAGTTTCAGCATTTGTCTTCGGTGCCGTTACAGCCTCCATTGCAGGCACACTCTACTCTGGCTTTATTGGAACGGTCACACCGAAAGATTTTACTTTCATGAATTCGGTCAATATTCTGATTATTGTCGTCTTTGGCGGCTTGGGCTCAGTCACAGGGTCTATTGTCGGCGCGATAGTTCTCGGCGTGTTGAACATGTTTCTCCAGGATTTCGGCGCCTTGCGAATGATCATTTTCTCGCTGATTCTGATACTCATCATGATTTTCCGTCCCGGCGGTCTGCTAGGTATCAATGAATTTCAGCTGTCTAAAATCATCAACCGCAACAGCAAGGTGAAAGCAGCAAAGGAGGGCGAATAATGGCATTACTTGAAGTAAAAAATTTGACTCGAAAATTCGGCGGTTTGACCGCAGTGGACAATGTTTCCATGGAGATCGGCGAATCTGAGCTGATTGGCCTCATTGGCCCCAATGGTGCGGGCAAAACCACGCTTTTCAATCTCTTGACAGGTGTTTATACACCGACGACAGGTACGGTCACTTTGAACGGTGAATTGCTCAATGGCAAAAAACCTTACAAATTTGCGCTGTCAGGACTGTCGCGAACTTTCCAGAATATACGATTATTTAAAGATTTAAGCGTTCTCGATAATGTCAAAGTGGCGATGGATGCCAGAAAAAAGTACGGTTTTTTTGCCAATCTGCTGCGATTGCCAGTTTATTATAGGCGTGAGGAAGAAAAGCATCAGCAGGCGGTTGATTTGCTGAAAATCTTTGAAATGGAGGACTTCCAGGACACGCTGGCCAGAAACTTGCCCTACGGCGAGCAGCGACGCTTAGAAATTGTCCGTGCGTTGGCAACAAAACCCAAAATCGTCTTCCTTGATGAGCCTGCAGCAGGTTTGAACCCGCAGGAAACCGCAGAGTTAACCGAACTCATTCGCAGAATTCAGCAGCAATTCGGTATTTCCATTGTACTGATTGAACACGACATGAGCTTGGTGATGGAAGTGACTGAGCGGATCTATGTTCTTGATTACGGCAAACTGCTTGCCGAAGGAAGCCCAGAAGAAATCAGACACAATGAGCAAGTTGTTGAAGCATATTTAGGAGGAGGTGCAGTCTAATGTTAAAGATCGAACACATCTCTGTCAATTATGGCCTGATTGAAGCAGTGCGCGATATCAGTTTTGAAGTCAACGAAGGTGAGATTGTCGCGCTGATCGGCGCAAACGGGGCAGGGAAAACGACCACGCTTCACACGATTTCAGGACTTCTGCGTCCCAGAGAAGGCAAGATTATGTTTCTTGGCCAAGACATTACCAGCTTACAGCCGCAGAAGATTGTCGCCATGGGGCTTTCTCAAGTTCCAGAAGGTCGTCACGTCTTTCCAGGCTTGACTGTCCTTGAGAACCTTGAAATGGGCGCCTACCTGAAAAAAGACCATGCAGAAAACCTCAAGAATATGAAAGAAGTTTTTGAGCGCTTTCCTAGACTTGAAGAACGAAAGAATCAGGACGCAGCCACCTTATCAGGCGGAGAGCAGCAGATGCTGGCGATGGGACGTGCCCTTATGTCTACGCCTAGACTTCTTTTGCTTGATGAACCCTCTATGGGGCTTGCGCCGCAATTGATTCAAGAAATTTTCAATATTATCGTGGACATTCAGAAAAAAGGCACGACTGTCCTGCTGAATGAGCAAAATGCTAAGCAGGCTCTGTCCATCGCTGACCGTGGTTATGTGATGGAAACCGGCAGGATTATTCTGTCTGGAACAGGGCAGGAACTGCTTCAATCAGAGGAAGTCCAGAAAGCTTATCTTGGCGGCTGACAAAAGGAATTAATTAATATCAAAAAGGCGAATAAATGAACGTATATAGTTGTTACATTCGCTTTTTTGTTACAATTTAACCCTGTGAGTTTTACCAAAGCTATTTCTTGATATGGTATAATAAAGGCTATGAAGAAATTACAAGAGAAATTAAAAAAGGACTACGAGATTGAGTTTACAGACCCGAGAATCCTTGCGACTGCGTTCACTCATTCGTCATATGCCAACGAGAAGCACCTCCCAAAGACTGCAAACAACGAACGCTTGGAGTTTTTGGGAGACGCAGCTCTGTCTTTGGTCATTGCAGACTATCTTTATGAGAAATTTCCAGATAAGCCTGAGGGAGAACTTTCTAAAATTCGCTCTTCTTTGGTTCGCAGCGAATCCCTGTCAAATTTTACGCGTCAATGCGGCTTTGAGCACTTCATTCTTTTAGGTAATGGCGAAGAACAGACAGGTGGTCGAAACAGAAATTCTATTCTTGAAAATTTGTTTGAAAGCTTTTTAGGTGCACTTTTTCTAGATGCTGGTTTTGAAGCCGTCAAAAAGTTTCTTTATCAGGCGGTGATTCCTGAGTTTGAAGATGGTGAATTCACAGGTGTGACAGATTATAAAACTGCCTTGCAGGAAGCGCTGCAGGTAAATGGCGACACACTCATCGAGTATCGTGTGCTTGAGGAAAAAGGACCTGATCACAAGAAAATCTTTACTGTGGCAGTTTTTGAAAATGATAGCCAGCTCGGACAAGGCAGCGGACATTCAAAAAAACTAGCTGAGCAAGCAGCGGCAAAAAATGCTTTTCAAACAGTGATTCGGAATTCGCGTTAATGTATTTAAAAAAATTAGAAATAACAGGCTTCAAGTCTTTTGCCGACCGTACAAAAATTGAGTTTGATCACGGCATTACAGCGATCGTAGGTCCAAACGGCTCTGGTAAGTCTAACATTACTGAGGCGCTTCGTTGGGCTTTAGGTGAGCAGTCAGCGAAATCACTGCGCGGCGGGAAAATGCCCGACGTGATTTTTGCGGGCACTGAGAAACGAAAAGCCCTGAACTTTGCTGAGGTAGTGGCTCACTTTGACAACAGTGATGCTTACCTTGACTCGCCCGCCAAAGAAGTTGCTGTGACACGCCGTCTCTATCGCAATGGTGATTCTGACTTCTTGATCAACGGGAAAAAGTGCCGCCTGCACGATATCCATGATCTCTTTTTGGACACAGGTCTTGGTCGTGACAGTTTTTCCATCATTTCTCAAGGACGCATTGAATCTGTTTTCAGTTCCAAACCAGAAGAGCGCCGCGCCATTATTGAAGAAGCAGCGGGTGTTTTGAAATATAAAACCAGGAAAAGTGAGACCCAGTCAAAGCTTGCAAATACTCAGGACAATCTGGATCGTCTGGAGGACATCATTTACGAGCTCTCTGGGCAGCTCACGCCCTTGAAGGCACAAAAAGAAGCTGCCTTACAATTTCAGAGCTTAGATGCCGACCGTTCCAAACTCGCCCTTTCCCTCCTCGTGGCACATGTCAATCAGGAGAAAACAAAGTTTGACCAAGCTGGAGCTGATTTAAAAGAAACATTGGCACAACTCGCCTCTTTGAGCGAATCCCAGCAAAGCTTCGAAAAAGAACTGTCAGAATTGAAACAACGCCGAGATTCAGCAGAAGCAGAAAGGGAGAAACTCCAGAGTCAAATATTACAACTCACTGAGCTAAAAGCCGAACTCGAAAGAAAAATCGAGCGATTTGACCGCGCAGTTTCCGACCAAGAAAAAACCGATAGCGCCCGCTCTGAACGCCAGACAGAATTGACCGCTCAGCAAGCACAACTCAATCAGCAAATCGAGGCAAGTACTAATAAAACGGTCAAATTACAGGCTGAAAAAGAAAAACTGGAGCAGAAAATCCAGCAGCTAGAGCGAGAACTCGAAGATTTCTCCGTCAGTCCAGAAACCCAGATGGAGCGCCTGCGTGAAGCCTATCTGGAGTTGGTTAACAAAGAAGCTTCACTTACCAATCAGCTGACCAGAAACCAGACCGAAGCTGATAATCTGCTGCGGCAGCAGTCAGAGTCAGACAGCTCAGCACAGGAAACCGCTGAAAAACTAGCAGGCGTCAGCAGCGAACTGGAAAGTCTTCAAAGTGAGTTTGCTCAGTTAAAGGCTGAAATTGACAAGCTGCTGACAGATTTCCAAGAGAAAAATCTGCAAAGCCAGCAGGAAATAGCAGAGTTAGAGGCGGCAGGACAGGAACAGTTCAAGCTGCTTGAGAAAGTCAACAAACAGCGCGCCCAGCTTAATTCTCTGGAAAACATCCGCGAGAACCACAGCAATCTCTATGCTGGTGTACGTGCGGCCATGCGTGCTCAGCTGCCTGGTTTAATCGGCGTGGTGGCGGACTTGCTGGCCTTTGACCAGAAGTATGAAACAGCGCTGGAAGTCGCATTGGGCGGCGGTGCGCAAAATATCATTACTGAAAATGAACAATATGCTCAGTCTGCCATTAAACATCTGCGGGATAACAAGCTCGGCCGTGCAACATTTCTACCGCTGACAACCATCCGGCCGCGTGATTTCCGCAATCTTGCGCAGGTTTCAAATCAGACAGGTTTCATTGACCTTGCCAGTAATCTTGTCAGCTACGATGAGGCGCTTCATCCGGCGATTTCCAATCTCCTGGGCAGCACCATCATTGTGGATACTGCGGATCATGCGACGCAGATTGCCCGTTCGCAGGGCTTTAATGTACGCATTGTCACGCTGGACGGTACTTTGCTCTCGCCTGGCGGCTCTTATGCTGGCGGTTCTCGCCAAAATAAGAACAATAGCACTTTTATTGCCAACGAAATCAAAAGTCTCAGTGAAGAAGTTCAGGAACTGGACGCTGTGTTGAAAAATAAGGAAAAGACTGTACAGGAATTGCGGAGCAGGCAGGAGGCCACACAAGCAGAATTGTCTAGCCTCCGTGAAAAAGGTGAAGAAAAACGTCTGCAGGAAAAAGAACAAGAGCTGAAAATTTCACAGCTTGAGCAGAATAAGGCGGACTTGACCCAGCTTTTGGCGCTATCCGCTAGTGAAGCGCACGAGTCGCAACTGCAAGCCTTGACGATGCAAAATGAAGAAATTGAACAGAAACTGTCCAAAATCACAGAGGATAAGCAAAAAATGGACACTGAGCTAGATAATGTGAAATCGAGTTCTACTGAGCGCAATGCGCTGCAGGCTGAAAAAGCAACAGATTTGACGGATACTAAAGTCACACTGTCTAAAATCAATTCAGAGAAGAGTTTTGCACAGTCTGAGCAAAATCGACTTCTGGCTGACTTAAACAAGCTAGAATCAGAACTTGAGCAGCTCACTAGCAATGACGGTGTGAAGCTTGACGCTGCAGAACGTGAACGGCTCAGCGCACAGCTCGCAGAAAGCACAGAAAAGCTCCAGAATGCCAACGTTCGACAAGTCAGTCTACGCTTTGAGCGAGACGATTTAGCTGACCAGATGGATGACTTGAATGCGCAGAATTCGGTCGCTCGGGAAGAATACCAAACGCTCCACGATCAGAAAACACGTTTGGAATTGCGCAGCGAGCAGTCAGAAAAAATCCTTCGTGATGCTCAGCAATCACTGGCAGAGGATTACCAGCTCAGTTTTGACGAAGCATCTGCACAGTCAGATACAATAGAGGAGGCTGACCAAGCCAAGAAAGAAAAAGACTTGCGCAGCCTTGAACGACAAATCCGAGCAATTGGTCCAGTTAACCTTGATGCCATCGGCCAGTACGAGGAAGTTAACCAGCGTTTCGAGTTTCTCAACAGTCAAAAGTCCGACTTGCTCGAAGCCAAAAACCTGCTGCTCTCCAACATTAACGAGATGGACGATGAAGTCAAAGTCCGCTTCAAATCCACTTTTGAGGAAATTCGAGCCAGTTTCAAGACAACCTTTGCGCAAATGTTCGGTGGCGGTGTGGCTGATCTCGTCCTCACCAGCGATGACCTGCTTGAAGCAGGCGTTGACATCACGGCGCAGCCGCCCGGTAAGCGCCTAGGAAGCCTTACCCTCATGTCAGGCGGTGAAAAGGCATTGACTGCGCTCGCGCTTTTGTTTGCTATTCTGCGGGTGCGCACCGTGCCTTTCGTCGTGCTGGATGAAGTCGAGGCGGCCCTTGACGAAGCCAATGTCAAGCGCTTTGGCGACTATATGAACCACTTCGATAACTCAAACCAGTTCATTGTGGTCACCCACCGAAAAGGCACCATGGCTGCTGCCAAAGTCATGTACGGCGTCACCATGGGCGATGCCGGCGTTTCCAAAATCGTCAGCGTGCGATTTGATGATGTGAAAACGGACAAAACTGCTTAAATGTTCAAAAATATCGCTTGACATTCCTGCAGCAGGAGACTGTATACTTAAGTCATGAAAGAGAGGAAGTGAGAAATGTATCGTATCGGCATGTTTTCAAAACTCGGCCGTGTCACAGTCAAGACTTTGCGTTACTACGATGAAATCGGACTGCTGACAGCCAGCCGCGTTGACGAAGAGAGCGGTTATCGTTATTACGTGACGGATCAGCTGTTTCGACTGAATAAGATTGTCGCGCTCCGGCAGATGGGATTTTCAATTCCAGAAATTTCTGCAATTGTTGATGGCCACAACATCGCAGAAACATTTGCCCAACGTAAAAAGGAACTGACGAACGATTTACAGACACTCAACGACCAACTCTTTCGATTGAACAATTACATTTCCGAACAGAAAGAGGACAAAACTATGACTTATCAAGCAGTTATCAAAGAAATTCCCGCCTGCACCGTTTTCGCAGCAGAGTACACCCTTCCTAACTACGCGGCGCTCAACAGCGTCATGCCCGCACTCGGCGAGAAAGTCGCCAAAGCCAATCCCGGCATCAAGTGTGTCGAGCCCGACTATTGCTTCAACGTCTACCTTGACAAAGAATACCGCGAGACAGACGTCCACGTCGAAATCTGCCAAGCTGTGACAAGCCGGGGGAAGGACGGCGACGGCGTCGTATTTAAAGACCTCCCGGCCGTAACCGTCGTCTCCGTCCTGCATCCTGGCAGCTACGAAAAATTGGGCGAAGCCTATGCCTACGCTATTAAATGGGTAGAGGACAACGGCTACCAAATCATCGACAACATCCGTGAAAGCTATATAGACGGCGTTTGGAACAAAGACAACATTGAAGACTGGCTGACGGAAATTCAGGTTCCAGTCACTAAATAAAGCCAGAGCTTCACTAACCAATCCGAGAAAAAACTTTATTGACTCGGATTTTTCTTGTCCTTTGTCTGTGGCTGTATTGCGCGTTATATTAGAAGTAATTCAATAGTCTAATCCGACAATGTTAATGGCTTGACAAATAATTAACATTGAAGTACAATTTTGATTGTTAGTTTAATAGATTATAAAACTAAATAAAAAATCTAAACAATTCTGGCAGAAATGTGCTATAATTCTTAAATTAAATTATCTAAATTTTGTTATTTTGCTTTGAGTTAGACGTTCAGGTGCTATGAATCCCTAAGCAGACTCTAAGTGCTTCAGCACTTAGAGGTCGCTTTCCCCCTTGGGGGTAAATCGCTACGCTTCAGAACGAGCGCGCTTCACATCTTATTTAATTGAGTTCAGTGCGCTTGAAGCTAGGCGATTAGATGCCTTGTGAACCTGCCTGGCGGCAGAACCACAAGACCCTAAATCGCTACGCTTCAGAACGAGCGCGCTTCACATCTTATTTAATTGAGTTCAGCGCGCTTGAAGCTAGGTGATTAGATGCCTTGTGAACCTGCCTGGCGGCAGAACCACAAGGCCCTAAATCGCTACGCTTCAGAACGAGCGCGCTTCACATCTTATTTGAAAGGAATTATTATATGGTATTTAAAGCTATCGGAAAGTACAAAATGCTGATTATCGCGGCGCTATTGATGACTGTGATTCAAGCAGGTGCTTCACTTTGGCAGCCGCAGTTCATGAAAGAAATTTTGTCGGCTGTTACAGATTCTAGCCTTACACACAGTGAACAGCTTGACAAGATAAGCCAGTACGGCGTGCAATTGATGATTGTTGCGTTTGCAGGGCTAATTGGCGCTATTCTCAATACGATTGCGGCAGCAAAATTGGCCCAGTCTGTTGCTGCAGATGTTCGCGACAAAATGTTCCGGAAAATTCAATCCTTCTCATATGAAAATATCGAGAAGTTTAATGCCGGAAACCTAGTTGTCCGGATGACTAACGATGTAAACCAGGTTCAAATGCTGGTCATGATGATTTTCCAGGTCTTTATGCGGATTCCGATTCTTCTGGTGGGCGGTATTATTCTTTCAATCTTGACTCTGCCTAAACTCTGGTGGGTTGTCATTGTGATGATTGTTCTCATTATTATTGTAACAGCGCTTTCAATGGGTGCCATGGGGCCGCACTTTATGGCCTTCCAGAAACTGATGGACCGTATCAACGCCATTGCCAAGCAAAATCTTCGCGGCGCGCGTGTGGTGAAATCTTTCGTGCAGGAAGACAATCAGATTCATGAGTTTGATGCAGCTTCAGACGAGCTCTTTGGTCATAATCTAGCTGTTGGTTATACTTTCTCCAGCATGATCCCTGCCTTCACGTTCATTTCCCAAGCCGCTATCTTTGTGGCAATTTGGTTTGTCTCAACCTTTGTTACTAAGGATGCCGGCGCTGCTGGTGACACACTCGGCGGCATTATGTCATTTATACAATATTTAATGCAGATTATGTTTGCCATTATCATGGGCGGCATGATGTCGATGTTCGTTTCCCGCGGCTTTGTGTCTATCGCACGTATCAATGAAGTGATGTCTACAGAGCCAGCCATGAAGTTTGAAGATGTTCCAGATGAAAATTTGGTAGGCTCTGTCACGTTTGACCACGTCTCATTTGCCTATCCAAACGATGAAAATCCGACACTGAAAGACATCAGCTTTAATATTCAGCCTGGACAGATGATTGGTATCGTTGGCGCAACAGGTGCGGGCAAATCGACACTTGCTCAGCTGATTCCACGTTTGTTCGACCCGACGGAAGGAACGGTTTACATTGGCGGAAAAGATTTGAAGCAAGTTTCAAAAGGCACGTTGAAAAAGACGATTTCCATTGTCTTGCAGAAAGCGATTCTTTTCTCAGGCACAATTGCCGGAAATCTGCGCCAAGGCAAGGCTGACGCGAGTGATAAAGAAATGACGCGGGCGGCCGAAATTGCACAAGCTGCTGAGTTCATCAATAAACTGCCGGAAACCTATGAGGCAGAAGTAGAAGAGCGTGGCAATAATTTCTCTGGCGGACAGAAGCAGCGTATGTCGATTACCCGCGGCGTTATCAAGGATCCGAAGATACTGATACTGGATGACTCGACCTCAGCTCTTGATGCTAGGTCAGAAGCTCTGGTTCAGGAAGCGCTGAATAAAGATCTTGAGCACACGACCACAATTATCATTGCCCAAAAGATTTCCTCTGTCGTTCACGCCGACAATATCCTTGTTCTGGATGAAGGCAGGCTGGTCGGTCAAGGCACACACCATGAACTCCTGAAGACCACACCGGTTTATCAGGAAATCTACGAAACACAGAAAGCGATGGAGGACTAAAATATGTCAGATACAAGACGCGCGTTAAGGTTCTTCTACCTTTATCTTAAAAAATACAAAATCCAATGGGTTGCCATTGTCGTCTTCGTGATTGCGGCCACTTGGCTTCAGGTTCAGTCGCCGATCATCATGGGCGATGCCATTACCAACCTCTCCCAGTATGTGATTCAATTCTTCCAGCATCAGGCAGCACCAGGCTTGAAGAAGATGCTTGATAGCATGGCTCCGCTGATTAATCAGGCACATCTGCCGG
Organism: Streptococcaceae bacterium; assembly: GCA_031285775.1. Lineage (GTDB taxonomy): Bacteria > Bacillota > Bacilli > Lactobacillales > Streptococcaceae > Lactovum. The sequence goes on from JAITVN010000043.1 coordinate 28,206, forward strand.
GATCAACCAAATTTGCGGATGTCTTCCAGATGGCGCATCAAACCGCCAGCAGTTTGGAAATGCCTGTCAAAGAGTTCAATCAGCTCTCTGCGATGACCATTGACCAGGCAACCGCTGCTGCTGTAGTTAAAGCGCCAAGCACTTCAATGTTCATGAATGGTCTCTGGAAGCTCCTTCTTTTCTATGTCATGACAGGTGTTTCCATGCTGATTTATAGCCTCTTATTTACACGCATCATTGCTCATTCGACCAACCGTATGCGCAAAGGTCTCTTCGGTAAGCTTGAGCGCTTGACAATTGCCTATTTTGACCGTCATGCAGACGGCGACATCCTTTCAAGATTTACATCCGACTTGGATAACATCCAGAACTCACTGAATCAGTCCGCTGTCAGCGTTGTGTCGAACTTTGCCATGTTCGTCGGCGTTCTTTACATGATGATTGACAAAAACCTGCAAGCTACCGGTAACATTGAAATGGCGCTGGTGGTCATGGCAGCGGCGATTGTTGCAATTCCAGCTTCGATTATTATTGTCATTCAAGCAAAGAAAAATACCGACCGCCAGCAAAACGAAGTAGGTCAGCTGAATGCTTATATGGACGAGAAAATTTCTGGACAAAAAGCCATTATTGTAGAAGGACTTGAAGACGAAACAATAAAAGATTTTGAACCAAAAAATCAAAAGGTTCAAAAAGCCACTTTCCGAGCACAAGCTTGGTCAGGGATGATATTTCCCATCATGAACGGCTTCCAGCTGGTTGCCATGTCAATGGTCATCTTTCTGGGCGCCCGCATTCTGCTCAATGACAAGTCCATCTCAACTTCCGTTGCACTTGGCTTGCTTGTGACATTTATCACTTATTCGCAGCAATTCTACAACCCGATCATGCAGATTTCCTCGTCATTTGGTCAGCTGCAGCTTGCCATCACAGGTGCCACTCGACTGAATATCCTCTTTGACGAGCCAGAGGAAGTTCGTCCGAAAAACGGTGTGAAGCTTAACAAGCTAACTGACAATGTTAAAATCGAGAACTTGGATTTCGAGTATATACCTGGCGAACCCGTTTTGAAAAATGTCAACATCGAAGTGGACAAAGGACAAATGGTGGCGCTTGTCGGTCCGACCGGTTCAGGCAAAACAACTGTCATGAACTTAATGAACCGCTTTTACGATGTTACCAGCGGCTCAATTAAGATTGATGGTGTTGATGTTCGTGACTACGATTTGGACTCTCTGCGAAGCAAAGTCGGCATCGTACTGCAGGAGTCAACCCTCTTTGACGGTACGATTGCAGAGAATATAGCCTTTGGCAAGCCGGAAGCAAGCATGGACGAAATCATCACTGCCGCGAAAACGACACACATTCATCCATTCATTGACGGTTTACCAGAAGGTTATGAAACACATGTCAATGATGACGACAATGTCTTCTCGGTCGGTCAAAAGCAGCAAATTTCTATTGCGCGAACGATTCTGACCAATCCAGAACTTCTGATTCTGGATGAGGCGACTTCAAACGTGGATACCGTTACTGAGCAATTGATTCAATGGGCAATGGAAGCAGCAATTGCTGGACGCACTTCATTTGTGATTGCGCATCGACTGAAGACGATCTTGAACGCGGATAAGATCATTGTCCTCAAAGACGGTCAAGTTATAGAGCAGGGAACTCACCATGAGCTGGTTGCTGAGAATGGATTTTATGCAGAGCTATACCATAATCAGTTCGTGTTTGAATGATTCTTTAATAAGCCGTTTTATCTCAATGATTTTATCTTTGTTTTCTAGAAATTTCACTTAACTGGGAGAAAAGTGGGCGAGGTAATAAAAAACTGTTAGATTAATTCTAGCAGTTTTCTTGTTTTGTCTATGCTCTATTCTTGTCTTTGTCCTTGATCAAACAACCAATCTCGTTTCTGACAATGTTTGCAAGTTCATAATTTTCAGTGTACTTCAGGACGTCATAATAGTACCACATCTCTTTTAAAGCGAACTCTGCTTCAAAATCTGATAGAAAATTGAAGCGGGCTTTGTCGTATTTCAACTCCATTTTTTCGAACAGCAACTGCGGATGAATGTCATAGTTTTCAAGTTCAAATAGTGCATCTTTCGCGCTTACCAGGTCTTTTCTTGTTAGAAAAGTATCTAAGATATTGAGGCTAGTGTCAATGAAGAGTTTGTTATCGTTAAAGGAATAAAGTTTACTCTTGTTTTTTGTAAACATTTGATTTAGCAGAAGATTCAACGTCTCTTTTTCAAGTATTTCTGTAGTCCAGCTGATCAAAGTGACTTCGTAGTGCCCCCAGTACTTGGTATTTTTCAGGAAGTGCGTGAGAAATTTTACTTCTTCAGAAGGCACTTTTCGAGTGGCATCCAAATGAAAGATGACCGTTTCTGCTAATATTTTATCCAGACGGAATCTTTTTATATTGGGCTGGAGTTGGATTCTTCTTTCTATTTTATCAAGTAGAATCTCCATTAGAGGCAGATTATTCGAATTAGCTGCCTTGGTCAAAGCCCAATAGCTTGGGAAAAGATCAAGGCTGTTGGACAATTGATAAGATATATACTCGAATTCAGCCGCAGACACACCGATGTTTTCTAGGATCTCCATGAAAGAATCAGTGCCTATCATGGTTTCGCCTCTCTCAAAACGCGAAATTGATGCAGCAGACACATTTGAATCTTCTATTTCATGCTGGGAATACCCTTTTTCTTTTCTGATTTCAGCAAAAATATGGCCATATTCCCGATTAATTTTCCTTATCTTTTTATTTTTCATTTTGACACCAACGCTTAATATTAAAAACAGCTACTATTTTAAACATTAAAAACAGCTACTATTTAACTTGACATTAATTTATTATATTATATAATTAAGTAAAGAATTTTACAAATAAGGAGATTTTGATGAAAAAGTACAAGCTCAATCTTATAAATCTGGCAGTTATCATCGTCAGTTTTGCAGCTTTCCACCATATTTGGCCCGTTTAAAAGATTCATTTCCACGCTTCGAGCGGAATTCGACTCATCGTCCGAATGAAGTTGCGGGAAAAATCTGAATAAAGGAAAATTATGTGTGAAAACTGCGAAGGGAACAGTAAGCCAAGGCTCCTGTCATGAATGTCTATTCAGGATCAAAAGGCCTTTTGCAACAGCGATAGAAAGCAGGTTTATAAATGAAACTTGCTTTTTTGTAGTTTTTTCTGTAAAATAAAACTTATCTGGAGCTCGTAGTGTAATGGATATCACGCAAGATTCCGGTTCTTGCGATGCGGGTTCGATTCCCGCCGAGCTCAGTAACTCTAAAAGACAGAAAACACTAAAGTGGAGAATGCGGCTTTCCTCCAGCAGAAAATGAAATCCGAACAACGCGGATTTTTATTTTGCAGAGGCAGAATGACACTTTATCACTTAAACTGGTCTTTAAACAAGGTGCTTCTAAAGTAAGGCTGACGCAATCATCGTGCTTCACTCAGCCAAGACAAGCTTCGGAACGCAAAATCTCATTCAAAGGAACAAACTATGAATCTCTTATTTTTAGGAACATCTGCTGGACAGCCCTCAAAAACGCGCAATGTCAGCTCGCTGGCGCTTAAAATGCTGAATGAGCGCAACGAAGTATGGCTCTTTGACTGTGGAGAAGGAACCCAGCGACAGATTTTAGCCACTTCAATAAGGCCGCGTAAAGTGGCAAAAGTATTCATCACTCATCTGCACGGTGATCACGTCTTTGGTCTGCCAGGATTTTTAGCCAGTCGGAATTTTCAAGCCAGCGAAGAATTAGGACAGACTGACTTGGACATGTACGGTCCGCTTGGCTTAAAAGAATTTGTGATGAATGCTCTGAAGCTCACGAAAACCAGACTGGCTTTCCACATCAATTTCCATGAACTCTCCGAAGGTGGGCGAATATTTGAAGACGAGACTTTTGAAGTCTATGCTGAAAAGCTGAACCATACCATTTTCTGTCTTGGCTATCGCGTGGTTGAAAAAGACAAAGTCGGTGAGTTGGAGGCTGAAAAGCTCAAGGCTGATGGTTTACCTTTTGGCCCGCTTTTTGGAAAGCTAAAAAGAGGCGAGAATGTTGAATACGAGGGCAAAACCTTTCTTGCGGAAGATTATATCGGTGCAGTTAAAAAAGGAAAAGTGCTGACGATTCTTGGCGATACAAGAAAAACAGATGCAGCCGTGCGTTTAGCGATCGCTTCTGATGTTTTAGTACATGAGGCGACTTATAAAGCAGGTGAAGAGTCTTTGGCAAAGAGACACGGCCACTCAACCTCACGACAAGCTGCAGAAGTTGCAAAAGAAGCTGGTGTCAAGCGCCTCCTGATGAATCACGTTTCCGCGCGTTACCTTGGGGCAGACATCTCAGAACTTGCACAAGGCGCCCGAAATATTTTTGAAAATTCATTTGTGACAAAGGATTTCTATGAAGAAGAAATCAGCTAGAAATATTGTGATTACAGGTGCGACAGGAGACATTGCCCAAGCTATGATCAAGCGCTTACCTGGTGATAATCTTTATCTTATGAGCCGTTCCTTGCCCGAACCAGAATTACCAGAAAAGATTGACATTCTGGTTAATAATTCAGGTTTCGGATTATTTGACAATTTGACCAATTTAAGCGATGACCAAGTGGACGAAATGTTCAAAGTAAACACCCTTGATGCCATCAAATTAACTCGGAAACTAAAGCCAACAAAGCTTGTAAATATTGCCAGCATTTCAGCCAAACTGCCGACGAAAAAAGCGAGCGTCTATGCGGCCTCCAAAGCGGCATTGATTGTTTTTGGAGAAGCCTTGCGCTTTGAAGGCGTCAATGTGCTGAATGTGAATACTGGCCCAGTCAGCACAAAATTCCACGCAGCGCGGCCTGATTACCTGAGAAAAGTTGGCTCTTATGTCCTCACTGCAGATGTTGTGGCTGAAAAAATTGTGAAAAACCTAGACACACACAAGCGCGAGTTGAATCTACCTTGGCAGCTTGCGTTTGCCTCAAAGCTGCGTGCTATATTTCCAGGCTTGGTTGACACGATGAGTCAGAGATTTTTTAACTACAAGTAGTCATCGCTCACAAATAAATAATTACAACTATCGGAGAAGAAAAATGGCAAGACCTACACTGGATCAATATTTTATGGAAATTGCTCAGCTGACCAGTTCACGTGGTACCTGTGATCGGCGCTTTGTCGGCGCCCTTGTGGTAAAAGACCGTCACGTTATCGCAACCGGCTACAACGGCTCAGTCAGCGGGGATGTTCACTGTGACCAAGTCGGCCACAAGATGGAAAATGGACATTGTATTCGAACAGTTCATGCGGAGCAGAATGCCTTGATTCAATGCGCCAAATATGGTGAATCAACACTGAATACCAGCCTCTACGTGACGGATTTTCCCTGTCTGATCTGTACCAAATTGATCATTCAAGCCGGGGTCAATGAAATCATATACGGGCGTGAATACGGAGACACTGATTACGCCAAAGAACTACTGGCAGGGGCAGGAATCAGAGTGCGGCAGTATGAATTGATAGAGTCCTGAATAAATGCACTGTGCTGCTGATGATGTCTAAATAATTCGGGCAGATGTTGATATACAGCCTCTCTAGTATGCTAGAATAAGTGTATGGAAAAATAATTTACCTTAGACGAGCTGTTGACATTTGACGGAAAAGAAGGACGTTCCGCTTATGTTGCTGTTGATCAGGTGGTTTATGATGTGACGAACATGCCGCATTGGATCAATGGGGAGCATCACGGGCGAATGGCAGGTCATGATCTTTCCGAAAGTATTAAGAAACGACACAAGTCGATTTTTAAGGCGCGCCATGTGCCAGTTGTTGGGAAATTGACTTCCTTATAAAATGCTACACGAAGCTGAATGATGTGTCCAAAAAGACGAGACAGAAGTTCCCCTTCATCCCAGCCAAAGTGCTAAAATAGGCACATGGAAAAAACATATACTTTAGACGAGCTGTCAGCATATGACGGCAAAGAAAATCGCGCGGCATACCTTGCGATTGACGGAATTGTTTACGATGTGACAAACTTTCCTGCCTGGGCAGGAGGGAGTCATCACAAACAGCTTGCCGGCCGAGACCTGACAGACGCCATCAAAACAATCTCTCCTCACGGCACAGCCGTTTTGGAGGCACATCATGTTCCAATCGTTGGAAAACTGGTCAAAGACTGACAAAGCAAAAAACGGAAAGAAAACGCAATTGCGCGTTTTTTTCGTATTTCTGCTATAATAAGTTCTCATGATTCAATCAAAATATGACTGGAAATTGTTGGATGTAACCCCAACAGAAGAATTTCAGAAAATCACAAAAAAACTAAAATTAGACCAGCTGGCGGCAAATACCCTTTGGGAACGCGGATTACACGGTCAGAATGAAATAGAAGACTTCCTCAATCCTTCTCTTGATCAGCTGCACGATCCTTACTTGCTTCATGACATGGAAAAAGCCGTGACGAGAATCCGTCAAGCTATTGAAGCAGGCGAAAAAATCTTGATTTACGGCGATTATGATGCCGACGGCATGACCAGCGCCAGCATCATGAAGTCTGCGCTGGACGAGCTTGGAGCCGATGAACAGTCCCAAGTTTATCTGCCCAACCGCTTTACTGACGGTTACGGCCCAAATCTGGAGGTTTACAAGTACTGGATTGAAAAAGAAGACATTACACTGATTATCACCGTGGATAACGGCATCGCAGGTCTGGAGCCGATTGCCTGGGCTCAGGCCAAAGGCGTAGATGTTATCGTGACAGATCATCATTCGCTGGCAGATGAGCTGCCCAATGCCTTTGCCATCGTGCATCCTCGTCATCCTGAGTCCCAATATCCATTTGACGATTTGTGCGGCGCAGGCGTTGCCTTTAAAGTCGCCACGGCCTTGCTGGAAAATGTCCCAGTGGACATGCTTGACCTCGCCGCCATCGGCACGGTTGCTGACATGGTCAGTCTCACCGACGAAAATCGAGTCATTGTCGCGCTTGGCCTAAAACAGCTGCAGGCCACAGACAGAATTGGCTTATTGGAGCTGATGCGGCTTGCTGGCTGTGATTTGTCCAATTTGAACGAAGACACTATCGGCTTTCAAATCGCGCCCAGACTGAACGCACTGGGGCGTCTTGATGATCCGAATCCTGCTGTAAAGTTATTGATTGGCTGGGATGAGGAAGAGTGCATTGAAATTGCTAAAACTATTGATCAATGGAACTCGAAACGGCGAACCATTACGGATAAAATCTACCAGGAAGCAGAATCCATGCTGGATACGGATGCACTTGTACAAGTTCTTTACCATTCGGGCTGGAATAAGGGCGTACTCGGCATTGTCGCCGGCCGCTTATTAGAAAAAATCCATCGCCCAGTTCTGATTCTGGCCGAAGAAGACGGTATCTTGCGCGGTTCTGGCCGCTCAATTGAAGGCTTTAATATCTTTGAGGCCATGAATAAACACCGTGAACTTTTTATTACTTTTGGCGGACATGCCCAAGCTTGCGGATTGACAATTGCTCAGGAAAACGTAGAAAAGTTAAAAGCAGTCTTAGCACAAGAACTGATAGATCAGAAGATTGATTTAGACAAGAAGCCTGAAATTTCGCTCATTGGCAGCCTCGTTTTTGATGACATTTCGATTGACACCGTTAAATCCCTTTCCAAGCTGGCGCCATTCGGGATGAATAATCCTCTTCCGAGATTTTTGGCCAAAAACTATCAAGTTGTCCAATCACGCACCATGGGGGCTGATAACCAGCATCTGAAACTCCAGCTCGCGCAGGGGAAGACACAAATTGATGCGGTTTATTTTGGACACGGTGATGAACAGTTTGAATTTGAGCAGGTTGAAAGCGAGCTCGTCGTCGGCTTATCTGCAAATTCATGGAATGGCCAGACCACCTTGCAGATGATGATAGAAGATGCCAAAGTTGTCGGCATCGAGTTGCTAGACATCCGCAGCCGGAAAATCTCTCTTCCTGAAAATGCAGTTATTTTTGAGAAAAATTATAGTAAAAGTGATATAATGGAAAAGGTGCTTGTCGTCCTTGATGCTCCAGAGGATTCTGTAGATTTTGCTAATTTGTCACAGCTGATAAAGGAAAATGATTTTCAGGTCATTTATTTCAAAAACCAGCTCAAGAAGAGCTATTATCTTTCAGGAGCCGGAACACATGAACAATTTGCGATGCTTTACAGAGCGCTGTCACAATATCCGGAATTTGATGTGAGATACAAATTAGGGAGTTTATCAAACTATTTAAAGATTCCTGAAGGATTGCTGCAAAAGATGATCCAGGTTTTTGAAGAGCTTGGCTTCGTCAAAATTGATGAAGGCCTGATGACCAAAATAAAGGACGCGCCGCACAAGGAAATATCCAGCAGCCGGATTTATCAAGAATTGTTGAAAACAATTCAGCTGCAAGAATTTTTTTCGTTAGCCCCCGTTAAAGAGATTTACCAGAAGCTCATGCTTGAATAAATGGACAACTTGTCCGACTAAAATCAAGTGTGACTCAGTATATAAAAAAATAGACCTGTTGAAGAAAGGCTTTACAAAATGGAACTTTCAGATTATATTGCCACGATTAAGGATTACCCTCAACCAGGGATCCTTTTCCGTGATATTACGCCGCTGATGGCGGATGGCAATGCTTATAACTATGCCTGCACAGAAATTGTTCAGTACGCACGTGACAAGGAAATTGATGTGGTCGTTGGACCTGAGGCGCGCGGTTTCATTATCGGCTGCCCCGTAGCTTATGCCTTGGGTGTAGGATTTGCACCAGTACGTAAACCAGGAAAACTGCCGCGTGCAACCGTTGAAGCAACATATGACAAAGAATATGGCACAGATACGCTGACCATTCATGCGGATGCCATCAAACCTGGACAGCGTGTCCTGATTGTTGATGATTTACTGGCAACCGGCGGTACCGTTCAAGCAACCATCGAACTCATTGAAAAGCTTGGTGGCGTTGTCGCTGGCTGCGCCTTCATTATTGAGCTCGATGATCTGAAGGGACGCGAAAAAATTGGTAATTATGACTATAAAGTTTTGCTGCATTATGCTGGCGATTGACAGATGAAGTAAAATCAGATAAAATAGACCGAATGTAAAAGCATTTTGAGCGCGCGTTCAAGATGTTTCATTGTGTTAGCTCAAGGCGAAAAAAGTTATATTGAGTCATAACAGCTGGGCAAGTCTAGCCCTTCCCGCACTTTTCCCATTTGAGGGTAAAATTTTCGAAGAGAGGTGTTAAATATGAAAATTAAAATACTTGAAGGACAAAAAATTGAAGAACTTTCAATGATTGAGGTCGCACATGCTATTTTGGAACAAAAAGGCGAAGAGATGCCTTTTTCCGACTTAGTCAAAGAAGTTCAGGCTTATCTGAACAAATCAGACGAGGAAATGAAGCGCGCTTTGTCTACTTTTTATACAGATCTAAATACTGACGGCTCATTTATTCCTTTGGGAAATAATACTTGGGGACTTCGTTCGTGGTACGCGATCGACTCGATTGACGAAGAAACGATTTCTTTGGATTATTTCGATGACGAGGGCAAAATCAAAGAAGAAGTCATTGATGATTCAACAGGTGTTGTTCCCTTGGAAACAGATGATGAAGAAACAGATGCTTTTTCAGCCAAGAAGCTTGAAAGCATTACCTACGATGATGATGACGATGAAGACGATGAAGCTGGCGCTTATGATGCTGAGCTTGCGGAAGTAGAAGTTGATGCAGACATTCCCGAACTTGAAGTTGTTGAAATAGACGAAGATCTTGATGATGATGATGAGTTAGAAAACGAAGAGCGTAAATAATATCAGGAGGCTGTTTTGGCACACGATTCAAACAGTGGCAATTCATTCGAAAACTTTTTTAATGAAGCTTTCGGAAGTGAAACAAAAAGTGAGTCCCGCCTAAGGTCGGGAGCACCTGTTTTTGCTGACCAGAAAGTACCAGATGACATCTTGGAAACTGCACAGCAGGCCATGATTGAACAGGGAAGCGCTACAAACACTGAGCCTCATCAATCGACTCAAAATGAAGAAAATAGCAGTACAAAAAGTGATTCTACGGCTGTCTCCTCTTCCAAGGCGATTGAAAAAGACAAAACTGAAGAGGATTCAGCCCACTCTTTAAAAATTTCTAAGGTTCGTTTCATTGACAACTTACCAAAGAAAAAAATAAAATCAATGGCTGCGAGCTCAAGCGGTTCTGATCAAGCGCAATCAAAGTCGACTATTCCTCCAAAGCCTGCTGCTTCAACAACCGAGAATCATTCTGTGCAGGGTAAACCTGCCGATTTATCCAAAAGCATCGCGCAACAAGTCACCAGCAGTCCAGAAGATAATTTCAAGGAGCTTCCAGTGAATGAAAAGCCGCAAAAAGCGGCGCCCTCAGAATCTCATTCTTTCCGAGATGAAATCATGGCACGACTGAAGGCAGAGACTGAAAGCTATGCCCAAACCGAAAGTAAATCCGATCCCACCGATCCAGAGCTGCATTTTCAGAGACAAAATGCCAGAACGACGCCTCCTCTTCCTCCTTCAGTTGATGAAGAAAGCTCTGCGAGAAAGAAGAGCCCAGAGAAGCTGCCAAGCAAAGCGGATTTTCTGGCTGCAGCAGGTGCTAAGCCCAAAAATATGCCCAAGCAAGTCGCTTCCCAATTGGGAGAAGGCAGAATCGCATCATCTGGGCGAAAAAATCCTCCTGCTGGTAATTATTCAGCAACAGAAGAAAATTATAATCGGACGAGCCGTTCAGACCGAAAACAGTATGCTGGCCGTAAAACTCAACAGAATAAGAGGAATAAGCAGTCTAAAATTCACATCGGTCGCTCGATTGTCATCATTCTGCTTGTCCTAGTTTTGGCTTTAGGCGGCTTCGGATACTTTTATGTGCAGAATAACTTGAAAGCTGTTAATCCCAAAGATAAGACGGCTCAAGTGATCCATATCCCAGAGAGTACCTCTTCAAAAGGAGTGGCTCAAATTCTAAAGAGAAATAATCTCATCAGAAATTCAACCGTTTTCAGTATTTATACAAAGATGAATGGCTTGTCAAATTTCAAGAGCGGGTATTACTCATTGAACAAGTCAATGACACCAACTCAGATTGCGACAGCACTTGAAAAAGGCGGTTCGGCAACGTCTCCAGCCGAAGGCAAGATCACAATTCCTGAGGGCTATACCATTGAACAAATGGCGACAGCTTTTACAATCAATGCAGGGAGTAAGACGACTGCAAAGACGCCATTTAGCTCAGATGACTTTCTAAATGTTGTCAAAGATCCTGCTTTTATTGCTGAGATGACGGGGAAATATCCTCAACTCTTTGCAAATCTGCCAGCTGCAGATTCTGGGGTTAAATATCAGCTTGAGGGTTATCTTTTCCCAGCAACTTACACTTACAATTCTAAAGATACAGCAAGAAATATTGTTGAGCAAATGATTGTAACGATGGATAAGACCCTTCAGCCTTATTATGCGCAGCTGCCGGATTTAGGATTAGATGTGAATAGTCTGTTGAGCTTGGCGGCTTTAGTTGAAAAAGAAGCTAATTCTGAAGAGGATCGCAAGAATGTTGCAGATGTCTTCTTGAAGCGATTAAACGAAGGTTGGACATTGGGTTCAAATGTTGCCCTGCTCTATGCAGAAGGTAAACTGGGAACAGCGATCACTGCAGAAGAAGATAAAAATCTAGATACAACATTGGATTCTCCTTTCAACCTTTATCAGAATACTGGCGTCGGTCCTGGTCCGATTGACAGTCCAAGCGCGATGTCGATAGCAGCTGTGATAAATCATACCGCAAATCCTTATTATTACTTCGTTGCGGATCCTTCAACTGGGACGATTTACTTTGCTCAGACAGAAGCAGAACAGCAAGCAAATGAGGAAGAGTACTTAAATTAAATATGAAAGTGCTTCATCCTAGTCTTAAACATCTTTTAAAAAGTCAGAGTGCTAATATCTGTTAGGAATAAAAGTCTTTTAGGATTAAAATCAAAGTTAATCAAATTTTTAAATAATATATCATAAAGTTTATAGAGGAAAATATGGCAGAAAAAGTTTATCAAATGACCCGAGAAGGGCTTGAAAAGTTAGAAAAAGAACTCGAAGAATTAAAACAAGTGAAACGTCCTGAAGTGGTTGAGCGGATTAAAACGGCACGTGAATATGGTGATTTGTCAGAGAATTCTGAATATGAGTCTGCCAAAGATGAGCAAGCTTTTATTGAAGGCCGAATTACGACCGTTGAGACAATGATCCGTTATGCTGAAGTCGTTGACAGCGCAAGTGTCGCTAAAAATGAGGTGGCTTTAGGTAAAGTGGTCAGCTTCATCCCTGACGGCGAAAAAGAAGAAGAGACCTACGAAATTGTGGGCACAGCTGAAGCAGATCCGTTTTCTGGAAAAATTTCAAACGAAAGCCCAATTGCTCAGGCATTAATTGGCCGTAAAAAAGGTGATCATGTCACTGTTTCACTGCCGAATGGCAAAGAGATGAAAATCAAAATCACAAAGGTGTCTCATTGATTTCATTGCTTTAAATTTGAAATCAGATTGCTTATTATTATGATGAGTAGAAATGGCGCTTCAGGCGCTTTTTCGTAATCTTTACTGTAATAAATGAATGATGTATGATGATTTGAGTGATTGAAGCAACTCTATTCTATCCAGCAGCAGTTGCCTATCAACCAAATTTTATGACAAGACGGACAAAATTTGTTATAATAGTCAAAAATAGTCAAAGTCAGGAGGCCGAGTTGGAAAATACATCAGATTTGATTGAAGCTTATCTGAAGCAGTTGCTGGCAGAAGCAAGAGAAATAGAAATCAAACGTTCGGAAATTGCTGAGCGCTTTTCGGTTGTCCCTTCACAGATAAATTACGTGATCAAGACGCGTTTTAACTCCATTCAGGGCTTTGATGTGGAATCAAAGCGGGGCGGCGGCGGTTACATAAAAATTGTCAAGTTTGAATATTCCAGCAAACATGAGCTTCTGACAAAGCTGCGTGCGCGTCTTCCTGACAGCTTGACAACACACGACGTCAGTGAAGTTTTCCAATTGCTCTTTGATGAGGGGATCTTGACCGAACGTGAGAAAAATCTGCTCACAACAGTTTTGAACAATGATGTGCTTTCTGGTGCAGTTAGGGGACTTTTATTGTTCCAAGTACTCGAAAGATTAGACAGGATGAATTAATGCTATTTGATAAGAATGAGTTCACACCATCCGCACAAAAAGTTTTGCGGCGGGCCATCGATATTGCTTATCGTTTTGCCTATCAGGTTGTAGGCTCTGAACACTTACTGGCTGCACTTTGTGATATTTCCGACACCTTGGTTGATGGTTATCTGCTCGATCGAGGCGTGACTTATGAACGCGTAGCAAACGAGATTTCGGAAATGTCCAGTAAAAACATTTTCAATAAAAATGACATGGAACTTAGTCCGCGTCTCAGAAAAATATTGTCAAAAGCCAGAATTCTCGCTGACGAAAATCAGATGGAGAGGATAGGCACTGAGTTTATTCTGCTTTCTATTTTAGGTGAAGATAACTCCTTTGCCTTAACGATACTAGATGAGCTGGACATTGACATGCGTGAGCTTTATAAAGCAATTGTCAAAGACAACAATCTCCGGATTCCCAAGCTAAGTCAGCAGCAAAATAAAATGGTTGTGCCTATGTCGCAGCGGCGTCGTATCAGTCTGGCGGACAAAAACTCTAAAACGCCGACATTGGACAGCGTTTCTTCCAATATGACGGCGGATGCGATAGAAGGAAAATTCGACCCGACCATCGGACGTGAGGATGAAATCAACCGATTAATTCATGTCTTGAGCCGTCGCAGCAAGAACAATCCAGTGCTTGTGGGTGAACCTGGTGTTGGAAAAACTGCGATCGTTGAGGGACTGGCGACTCGAATTGCCAATGGGCAGGTGCCGAAAAATCTTCAGAATATTCGGCTCGTGTCACTTTCTATGGCCAGTGTTGTAGCTGGGACTTCTTTGCGCGGTGAATTTGAAGATCGCATGGTGGCTATCGTTGATGAAGTCTCAAAGGATCCGAATACGATTTTATTCATTGATGAGCTGCACACAATCATTGGTGCCGGCGGCGGAAATGATTCTGTCAGTGATGCGTCGAATATTCTGAAACCTGCACTTGCACGCGGGGATTTCCAGTTGATTGGTGCGACCACTTTCAAGGAATATCAAAAGTATATTGAAAAAGATGAAGCGCTTGAGCGAAGACTGTCGCGGATTGTGGTAGAAGAGCCCAGCCCGGAAGTATCTGTTGAGATTCTCAAAGGCTTGCGCTGGAAATTTGAAGATTTTCATCATGTTAAAATTTCAGATAAAGTCCTTGCAAAAACGGTTGAAATGAGTCTGCGCTATCTTCCTAGCCGAAAGCTGCCAGATAAAGCAATAGATTTATTGGATGAGGCTTGCGCCCGTGTCAAGATTCAAGAAAACAGCACTGCAAATAAAAATATTGATTTAGAAAAACAGTTGTCTTTATTGCAGGAAGCTCTTCCAGAAGCTGTTGAAGCGATGAACCTCAAGAAGGCAAAAGCGATCAATAAAGAAATTGATCAGATCAATCAGAAGCTTTATCGCGGGGAGGCAATGAATTCATCAGCTGCTGGACGCGATGTCACTTTGGATGACCTTTATACTGTCCTCTCTCAATTGACGGGTGTGCCTGTTCAGCAGATGACCAAATCTGAAACAGACAGGCTGCTCCGTTTAGAGCGCGAATTACATAAGCGCGTCGTGGGACAGGAAGAAGCAATTTCTGCCGTGTCTCGAGCAATTCGCCGCAGTCGTTCCGGCATTTCTGATGGTAAACGGCCAATGGGCAGTTTCATGTTTTTAGGGCCTACTGGCGTGGGTAAGACTGAGTTGGCCAAAGCTCTGGCAGATTCAGTCTTCGGCTCAAAAGATGCTTTGATTCGAGTGGATATGAGCGAATACATGGAGAAGTTTTCAACCAGCCGATTGATAGGTGCACCTCCTGGCTATGTCGGCTATGAAGAAGGCGGACAATTGACCGAGCGCGTGCGAAATAAGCCTTACAGCGTGGTTCTCCTGGATGAAGTTGAAAAAGCCCACCCTGATGTGTTCAATCTTCTCCTTCAAATTCTTGATGATGGTTTTGTGACAGATACTAAGGGTCGAAAGGTTGATTTCCGCAACACAATTATCATTATGACAAGTAATTTGGGGGCAACCGCCCTACGAGATGACAAAACTGTCGGTTTCGGTGCAAAAGACTGGTCGCAGGATTATCAAGCCATGAAGAAGCGAATTCTTGAGGAATTGAAACTGCAGTATCGGCCAGAATTTCTTAATCGAATTGACGAAATTGTTGTCTTTAAGCCTTTGACCAAAGAAGAGCTGCAGCAGATCGTAAAATTGCTGCTTAAGCCGCTGACCGAGCGCTTGGCCGATCAAGGGATCACCGTGAAATTTCGCTCAACGGCCATCAAATATATCAGCCAGAAAGGTTTTGATCCTGAATATGGAGCCAGACCTTTACGCAAAGCAATTGAGCGGGAAGTGGAAGACGAGTTGTCACAACTTGTTTTGTCTGGACAGCTCAAGGCTGGCAGCACACTTAGCATCGGCATTGAAAAAGAAAAGTTAAAATTTACGATCGCTGCTTCAAATTCATTGTGAAAATGTCCAAAATTTGGTATAATTAAGCTGAGCCAAAAATTAGAAAGAGGTTTCTTATGATTAAATTCAATATTCGTGGCGAAAACATCGAAGTCACTGACTCACTGCGTTCTTACGTTGAAGATAGGATTTCAAATCTTGAAAAATACTTCGACGACAAACATGAAATGACCGCCCACGTTAATCTGAAAGTATACAAAGACAAAACCGGCAAGGTAGAAGTGACGATTCCTGCCAAACAGATTACTTTTAGGGCTGAAGACAAAGATCGTGACCTTTATAACTCAATTGATAAAGTCCAGGAAAAGCTGGCGCGTCAGATCCGTAAGTACAAGACGCGTATGAACAACAAACAGGATCATGTTGCTTTGGCTGATGAATTTAGCCGTCTTCCTGAGGATGAAGAAGTGACGGATGAGCCAGTAAAACTTGTTCGTACAAAGAATGTTGACCTGAAACCAATGACAATTGAAGAGGCAACACTGCAGATGGAAATGCTAGAGCACGATTTCTTCTTCTTCGTTGATGGAGATACTAGCCAGCCAGCAGTTCTTTACAAACGTACAGACGGTAATGTCGGTTTGATAGAAGGAAAATAATTTAAATAATTTATAGAAATACACCTCATTTTTCGGGGTGTATTTTTATTTTTCTCACTTATTTACATATTTGTAATTTTTTTGTATAATGAGGTTGTGATTAAAAAATCATATTAGAGCGAAAGAGAGGATTTTTTTATGAACAAGAAGCGTTATTTGATTGCAGGTCTTGCAGTTGCTGCAGGTCTAGGAATGGGAATTAGTGCGAATGCAGATGTTGACATGCAGCGTCTCTACAATCCGAACTCCGGCGAGCACTTTTACACTGCGGGTTCTGCCGAAAAAGACAGTTTGATAAAGGCTGGCTGGAAATATGAGGGGATCGGCTGGGTTGCGCCTGACAACGGGGATCCAGTTTATCGCCTCTACAATCCCAATGCGGGTGATCATTTCTATACACTGAGTGCTTATGAAAGAAATGAATTGGTCAAAGTCGGCTGGAATGACGAAGGCATCGGCTGGTATTCTGGCGGAAATACGCCAGTCTATCGCGCTTACAATCCAAACGCGGTTTCAGGCGCACACAATTACACACCAGGCAGTTTTGAGCAGAATTCGCTGATAAAAGCGGGCTGGAAGGATGAAGGGATTGCCTGGTACGGCATTAGTTCTGAACCAGTGACTTCGTCTCAAATGAATTTGGCGCAAATTCAAAAAGGGGATTTTTCTAGTATTGAAGGAATCTGGAAAGATAAATACGGAAACACACTTACGATAACAAAATCTGATATTACAGGCTATATTCCAGAAGCTGATTTTACTCAGAAGGTCATCGTTAAGGATCCCAAAATTGTAGATGGTTATCTGATGGCAAATCCAAGCCTTGAGGATCAATCACCACTTATTGTTCCAAAGGATGTCAAAGTGACAGGAAGTCCATACTGGGCGGACGATTCTGACAGCACTCAGGACAGGATTATCGCAGCTGTCGGAAAAGGTGCCATGGCGCCTTTCAATGAAATGAGCAGATTTGCATACTATAAAGTAAAATAAATTAAAAGAGCTTGAAAAAGCTCTTTTAATCACTAAACTGAGTTCGGCGCGCCTCACATCTTGATTATATCTCCATTTCCAGAATTATCGGCACATGATCCTGTCTGGCGCCTGTGTCAATCATATCGGAGCAGATAATTTTGTCAGCCAGGCGATTGCTTACCAGCCAGTAATCAATGCGCCAGCCAGTGTTATTGACTTTGGCCATGCGGCTGCGCTGAGAATACCAGCTGTAGCGGCCTGGAACATCTCCGTGAACATAACGGAAGCTGTCTGTGAATCCAGCATCAAGCAGAAGTCCGAATTTTTCACGCTCTTCATCGGTAAATCCGGCATTCATATGATTAGATTTAGGGTTTGCAAGGTCGATTTCCTGAAAGGCTGCATTGAAGTCGCCAGATGAAAAGACTGGTTTCTGTTTGTCTAGACTTGAAAGATATTCTCTGTACTTGTCGTCCCAACTTTCACGAAGTTTTAAGCGCTTCAGACCTTCGCCGGAATTTGGCGTGTAAACTTGGCTGACAAAGAATTCTGGAAACTCTAGAGTAATGATGCGTCCTTCAGAGTCCATAGTTTCGGGCGCACCGATTTCTGGAAAGGTAACTTTCGGTTCCGGCAAAGTTTCTTTATACAGAAACATTGTTCCGGCATAACCTTTACGGGCAGGCGGCGTCGAGATGCGTTGGACAATTTTATAGCCTGGAAAGTTTTCGGACAAGATCGCTAGAATTTTGCTGGTCTTTTTTTCATCGTCATTTAGCTTGGTTTCCTGAAGGGCCAGAACCTCTGGTTGTAATTCACTGAGCTTTTTAATGACAGCCATCGACAGGGCAGAGCGCTCAGAAGTGCCTGTAAGTGCTGCGTTCAAGGAATCAATGTTCCAGGAGATAAATGTATATTTCATAATTCAAATTATATCATGAGTTGATCTAAAATTAGGTCAGCTGAAATTGAATGTTTTTGAGTTGACCGTAAAAAACCCGAAGCGTAACTCCGGATTTTCATTATTTTGGTGCAGAATTTTTCTGAAGTTTTCTGGCTTTTACCAGTCTAGCTCAGTTGATTCAGATTTGCCGCGGCCGGTCATTGCGTCCAGCATGATGCGCTGCTCCAGCTGAGCGACCATTTTCTTTGTGCTCTTAACGGCATCAGGGTTGACAGATATGCTGTCTACGCCGCTGTGGACAAGGAAGTCGCAGAAGTCTGGATAGACACTTGGCGCCTGACCACAGATAGAAACAGTTTTGCCGTCTTTATGAGCCACTTCAATCAAGTGACGAATGGCACGGCGGACAGCCAGGTTTCGTTCATCATAAATGTATTGAACGGTATCATTGTCGCGATCACAGCCGAGAATCAGCATTGTCAGGTCGTTTGATCCGATGGAATAGCCATCGATAAACTGATTAAACTGATCTGCCAAGATAATGTTTGACGGAATTTCTGCCATCAGCCAGATCTTGAAGTCATTTCCGCGCTCCAGGCCTGCATCTTCCATGATCTTGGTGACCTTTTTCGCCTCTTCGACAGTTCGGCAGAATGGAATCATGATTTGTAGATTCTTGAAGCCGAATCCGTCACGAACTTTTTTAACAGCTTCTAATTCCAGTTTGAAAGCAGGAAGGTATTTCGGATCATAGTAACGTGACGCACCGCGCCAGCCCAGCAGAGCAGACGGCTCTTCAGGCTCATATTTATCGCCGCCTTTGAGGTCACGATATTCGCTTGACTTAAAGTCGGACAAACGCAGGACAACTTGGCGAGGCGCCATGGCTTGACAGACTTTACGGATACCTTCGGCCAGCTGGTCGACCACAAAGTCAGAACGTCCGGTCTCAATCAAATAAAGCGGATGTTCATGGATAAAGGTCGTCCAGATAAATTCTTCACGCATCAAACCGATACCATCTGCAGGCAGACTGCTGTATTTATCTGCCAAATCCGGATCACCCAAGTTCATATAAACCTTAGTTGCTGTTGTTGGGAAGACTTCAGCGACAGCAGCAGAAGCGATTGGATTTTCAGTGTTTTCTTTGACCAAGTCTGCAATGATGCCGTCGTAGACGATTCCGTTGGTTGCGTCAACCGTGATAATCTGGTCATCTTCGATTGCCCGGGTGGCTTCGATTTCGGAGCGCGCCTCAGTTCCGACGATACAAGGAATCCCCAGTTCACGACTGACAATGGCTGCGTGACAGGTCATGCCTCCTGCATTGGTGACAATAGCACGAGCCTTTTTCATCGCTGGAACCCAATCAGGTGTTGTCATTGTAGTGACAAGGACTTCGCCTTCATTGAATTTATCGATATCTTTAGGGTCAAAGATGATGTGTGCTTTTCCCGCAGCTCTGCCAGGACTTGCTGGGAGACCGCGAACGACGACTTCACGAGCGGTGGTTACTGCAGATGCATTTTTTTCAAGCTCTTCACTTCCTGCTTTAGGTTGTATTTTAGCTTTGCGGGCCCAAACGGTTTCTGGACGTGCTTGGAGCATCCAAAGTTTATTTGTGCGCTCATCTAGGGCAAACTCTGTGTCCATGTAGACACCGTAATGACGCTCTAGTTTCTTGACATATCCAGCTAATTCAATGATTTGATCCTCAGTCAGAACTTGAGCTTTGGCTTCGTCTTCAGGTACCTTTTCTTCGATGCAGTCACCGCCAGGCTTACGAACTAAGCGAACTTTCTTATTATTGACGGTGATATCGGCAATTGTTAGTGTATCTTTGTTGACCAGGTAATTGTCAGGGGTAACGGTACCCTGCACAACGTATTCGCCCAATCCCCAAGCGGCTTCAATGTCAATGATTTTGTCATTTCCAGTTGAGACGTTAATGGAGAACATGACACCTGAAGCCTTGGAAAATACCATCATCTGTACCGCCGCAGACAAGGCGACCTTCATATGGTCGAAGCCTTGTTTTGTCCGATAATAGGTGGCACGATCTGTAAATAATGAAGCATAGCAGTCTTTGACGCGCTGAACGACATTATCTGCGCCGCGGACATTCAAATAGGTATCTTGCTGTCCGGCAAAGCTGGCATCTGGTAAGTCTTCAGCAGTGGCAGAAGAACGAACAGCTACAAATGGCTCAGCTTCTCCAGCCCGACTGGCTAATTCTTGGTAGGCTTCTCGAATGGTCTTTGCCAGATCTTCCGGCATGTCAACGGATTGAATCATTTCACGTATGTTACTGGCTACCGTATGAAGCTGTTGTGAATTTTCAACATCAGTTAAGCCTTCCAGTTCTCGTGCAATTCGATCCTCTAAACCAGTCGCTTTCATAAAGTGCTGGTAACCGTAAGCTGTGGTTGCAAAACCGTAAGGGACAGGAATTCCTTCAATTGAAGTCATTTCTCCGAGTGAGGAAGATTTACCACCCACCAGTGCAACATCTTCGCGCTTCAATTCATCAAACCAAAGCACATATTTGTCATCTCGAGCCATTTTGACCCTCCTTTAAAAATTTTATTTTAGATTTTGAATTTTGAAAAAAATAAATAAATAAATAACAAGCCTGCTTCATATACCGATTTGCGAGTGAATGAACCTTAAAAAAGGGATATATGAAACGCGTTTAAGAGAAAAAGTAGGTTTTGAAAACGTTTTCTTCATAACTCATTTTATTCCTTTATTTTAAATTTGTCAATCAAAATTCATCTATTTTTTTACTTTTATCAATTGACAAAATGGCTAGTTTTCCGTACAATACAAGGAAGCGGCCTAGAAGAGAGGAAGCAGGAGAAATCCGCGCTTAAAACAAGATTAATTGAAGATGAAGGTCAAGAAAAACGCATCTGCATCCTTTTTATGAGAAGGTGTGTTCAGATGACTGGTTTTGAGTTAAGCACTTGTAGCGTCGAAAATTTCAGGCTGGCACCTTCTAGGATAGAGGAGATAAGAAATGAAGAATTTTCAGAAATCACAAAAATTGGAACATGTGTCTTATGATATTCGCGGACCTGTTTTGGATGAGGCCAATCGAATGCGGGCGAAAGGCGAAAAAATCCTGCGCTTAAATACTGGAAATCCGGCAGAGTTCGGCTTTTTAGCTCCAGACGAGGTCGTTCATGATTTGATTACAAATGTTGTCAACTCCGAAGGCTATTCAGATTCAAAAGGAATTTTTTCGGCGCGTAAGGCCATCATGCAGTATTGCCAGCTCAAAAGGATACCCAATGTAGGCGTAGAGGATGTTTATCTGGGAAATGGTGTGTCTGAGATGATTGTCATGGCCATGCAGGGGCTGCTGGATACTGGTGATGAAGTATTAGTGCCAAGTCCTGATTATCCGCTTTGGACAGCAGCCGTCTCATTAGCTGGCGGAAAGGCAGTGCATTATATCTGCGATGAGGGAGCTGACTGGTTTCCAGATATCGACGACATTAAGTCGAAAATTACCCGTAACACAAAGGCCATCGTCATTATCAATCCTAATAATCCGACAGGCGCGCTGTATTCTACTGATTTGCTGCTGGAAATCGTGAAGATTGCGCGTGAAAATGACCTGATTATCTATTCTGATGAAATTTATGATCGCATGGTCATGGATGGGTTGACCCACACTTCCATTGCTTCACTTGCGCCAGATCTGTTTGTGGTTACGATGAACGGTCTGTCCAAGTCACACCGGATTGCGGGCTTCCGTGTCGGCTGGATGGTTTTATCAGGCGACAAGACGCACGTCAGAGATTATATTGAGGGGCTGAACATGCTGGCCTCTATGCGGCTCTGCTCCAATGTTTTAGCGCAGCAAGTGGTACAGACTTCCCTCGGAGGCTATCAGTCAGTTGATGAATTGCTGCTGCCGGGTGGTCGAATTTATGAGCAGCGTGAAGTGATTTGTGATGTGATCAATTCTATTCCGGGTTTGACTGTGGTTCGTCCTAAAGCTGCTTTTTATGTCTTTCCCAAAATTGATCGAGAAATGTATCACATTGAGAGTGACGAACAATTTGTTTTAGACTTTTTGAAGCAGGAGAAGGTGCTGCTGGTGTCTGGAAAAGGCTTCAACTACACTGAGTCTGATCATTTCCGTATT
>JAITVN010000048.1 GCA_031285775.1 Streptococcaceae bacterium
GTAGGACATGAAACAGATGTGACCTTGTCTGACTTTGCAGCTGATCGTCGAGCCCCCACACCAACAGCGGCTGCAGAATTGGCGACAGCGAATACAAAGTATGACTTATTGGCTTGGACAAATGAACAGCAGACACGATTGTCACAGCGCCTGGCCAATTTGATCCGTCAGAAACGCGAGCGTGTAGAAAAACTCTCAAATTCGGTGATTTTTCGTCAGCCAGAGCGGCTCTATGATGGGCAGCGGCGAAATCTGGATGAATTAATGCGGCGACTGGTAAGTCTAACAGAGCGAAAAGTTGTAGACGCGCGTCATCATTATGAAATACTTTATCATCGTCTCATTCCGAGCTTTCAGAAATTGCTTGATGAAAAGAAAAACCGGGTTGAGCGTGCTTCGGAGGGATTGTTACTGCTTGATGTGAGCAAAATAAAATCTCGTGGCTTTGCAATTGTCCGTGACCGTAATGAGAAGATCCTCAAGTCTGTTAAGCAAGTTAAGCCTGGCGATAAACTGAAGATAGAACTAGAAGACGGTTTGCTTGCAGCTCAAGTTTTGGAAACTGACTGACTTCTGCGCAAATGCACGATGACAAGTTTTTGTACGAATACAGCATATGGAGAATAAGATGCCAAATAAAAACGAAGATGTAAAATTTGAAGATCAGCTTGTACAGCTTGAAAAAATTGTACATAAACTTGAGAGCGGTGATGTGGCGCTTGAAGATGCGATCAAAGAGTTCCAAAAAGGAATGAAGTTGTCCGAGAGCTTAAAAGGAAAACTGAATGAGGCAGAGCAGGTTCTGGTCAAGGCAGTAGGAAAAGATGGTGAAGAGACAGAATTTGCATCCGAATAAGACAAAACAATCTGATTTGAAGTAATGTAAGAAAATCCGTCTCCAGACTGAGTCTGCAGTCCGGAAAATATGCTAAGCTCATATCAGAATGAATAATTTCTGGCAGCAGGACTCAATCTTGCTGCAGATAAGCCAAGAAATTGAAGTCACTAAGAAGAGGTGAAAAAATGTTCCCATTTGATATAAGTAATATGGATCCCGATCTTTTACAGACCTTGATGGATCCAGTGATGCTGGCAAAGTTTCAGGAATTAACGGCCAAGCTCGCAAAAATGAATCCATACGAGCAGGCAATCGCGCTCCAACAGTTTACCAGTGAAAATTTCACACCCAATCAACTGGCTGAAATGAATGCCATGGCAATGCGCATTCCAGTGAATCAGCGGGAGATTATCGTTGATCAGACCAATCGTTTGCTTTATGTGGGGAAACCTTCGGCACATTTTCACATTGACGAGAATGGTCGCAATGCCGAGTTTGAGGCTTATACTTTGGCACAAAGCTCTGAGTCGGACGAGCCGATTTTTGTAGCTTTTGCAGATGTTCCGGACAAGGATTTTATTGCTGAAGTTGACACATTTCTAGGTAAACAGGAAATGGTCGTCTGGTCTGAGCTCCAAGAGATGCAGGCTTATAGCGAGCTTCATCAGAGAATTATCGGCTGATTGATGATGAAAATTGTTGTCGGCATTGATTCATTTAAAGGATCCGCAAGCAGCATAGAGCTTGGCAATTCAGTAAAAGCGGGCTTTTTAAGCGCTTTCCCCAGCGCTGAAGTTAAAGTTTTCGAAGTTGCAGACGGTGGTGAAGGGACATTGTCGGCCTTAAAGCAGGCGCTAGCTTATATAGACGCCGATTTAGGTGTGCCTTCAAGTAAAATGATATCGGTTGCGACCGTTGACTTACTGCGGCGTCCTTTAGTGGCACAATACTTAATGTTTGGCGATTTGGCCCTGATCGAGACAGCAGCAGTCATTGGCATTGATAAAATTAGGCCTGATGCTGAAAGCGTTCAAAAAGCTAGCTCTATTGGTTTAGCAGCTTTGATTAAAGATGCAGCGGCTCGTGGTGCGAAAAAGATCTATCTGACTTTGGGCGGCAGCGGGACTTCTGATGGCGGCTTTGGTTTGCTGCGAGGCTTATCTGTTGATCGCGCTCATTTGACGAATATTCCTCGATTACCAGAGTTGATCGGTCTGTCTGATGTTACGAATCCTTATGCAGGTCCGACAGGTTATGCTCATTTTTTTGGAAAACAAAAAGGCGGCACGACTGAGATTCTAAATGAGCAGGACAAGCGTGCCCAGCAGTTTGCTGCACAAGTAAAAAGCCAGTTGGGAATTGATCTGCAGCAAATTTCTGGAAGTGGAGCAGCTGGAGGATTGGGCGGTGCGATCGCAGTTTTAGGCGGCAATATTGAACCGGGCTTTTTAACGCTGGCAAAATGGCTGAAAATTGAAACCGAAATCGCTGATGCAGATCTTGTGATTACAGGTGAAGGCAGAATAGACGCCCAAACTGCAATGGGAAAGGTGCCTTATGGCATGGCAGAACTGTCAATTAAACATCATGTGCCGATTATTGCCCTCTGCGGTTCATTAGCAGAAGACTTAGGCTCAATGGAAGAAGTCATGACAGCGCTTTACTCAATCCAGAAAGGACCGATATCTTTGGAAGATGCAATGAAGACAGAGAAGACCCTCAAAAATCTGCAGTTTTTATCCAAAAATATCGCAAAAACTTGGTTTCATTGACTAAGTTTTTTGCTACAAATAAAAGTAATTTGCGTATAATTAAGTAAGGGAAAAAATTGGATGAGCGCAAGAGCTGTGAAAATGCAAAGATAGAACGAGAAAGAAGTCATATTTTTTGCTATAATAAAGAGATGTTTGAGATGACAAAGCTTAATTCAGCACTGGAAAAATTCTATCTGAAAACTGAGATTCCTGTAGAACTGCGTGATTCAGTTTTGTATTCAATCGAAGCAGGCGGAAAGCGGATCCGGCCAGTTTTGTTTTTGGAGCTTCTGGCAGGTTTCGGCATAGAATTAGCGCAAGCGCACTATCAGGCGGCAGCTGCGATAGAGCTTATTCACACAGGCTCACTGATTCATGATGATCTGCCAGCCATGGACAATGATGATTATCGTCGAGGAAAAGCTTCGAATCATAAAGTTTTTGGCGAGACACTGGCAATTTTGGCAGGTGATGCTTTATTTCTGGATCCTTATTATTTGCTTGCAAGTTGTGATTTACCTGCTGAGACAATCGTTTCATTGGTGCGTGAGCTGTCTGCTGCGTCTGGTTCTCTAGGAATGGTCGCTGGACAAGTTCTGGATATGTTATCAGAAGGAAAAACACTTTCACTGAGCCAGCTGGAAAACTTGCACGAGCTGAAAACTGGTCGCATGCTGACTTTCCCATTTGTTGCAGCAGGCTATGTTTCAGGACGAGAATCCCAGATTGAGATTCTGCGTAAGGTTGGTGAGAAGCTGGGACTGGCCTTTCAGATTCGCGATGACATATTAGACGTCAGCGCCACTATTGAAGAAATCGGAAAAACACCAGGAAAAGATGTTCTGGAAGATAAATCAACATATGTCTCACTGCTTGGACTTAATGCTGCAAAAAAAGAATTGATGTCAAATTTAAACGCGGCAAGGGAAGTATTACGTAACTTACAAGACTTTGACAGTGCAGCAGTTTTGAGCATTATTGAGGGATTAGAAATAGAGTGACATTTATAAAATTACACCCCTTTTGGAGTCGGAATAAATGTGTTTCTCGAGCTGGAGCTATTGTTTCCAGTTCTGCTGTTGTGCAATAGATTTTGGTCTGGTAAATAAAAAATGTTAAGCTGATTTGTTATTACAGCGGAGTAGAAAGGAATTCTTGTTGACTGAAAAGAAAGAAAGAGTAGATGTTTTAGCTGTGAATCAAGGACTTTTTGAAACGCGTGAGCAGGCGAAGCGAGGCATTATGGCAGGTCTGGTTGTTGCTGCAGAATCAGGTGAGCGTTTTGATAAACCTGGCGTGAAAATTGCAGATTCGACTGAGCTGCGTCTGAAAGGGGAGAAGCTGAAATACGTCTCCAGAGGCGGATTGAAGCTTGAGAAAGCTTTGGCTGAGTTTGGAATTTCGGTTAAGGGAAAAAACTGTCTGGATATTGGTGCTTCGACGGGAGGATTCACGGATGTCATGCTGCAATCTGGTGCGAAACATGTTTATGCGCTGGATGTCGGCACAAATCAGCTGGCTTGGAAAATTCGCAGCGATGAACGTGTGACTGTGATGGAACAATTCAATTTCCGAAATGCTGTTTTGTCAGATTTTACGGAAGGACAGCCGGAATTTGCCAGCATTGATGTGAGTTTTATTTCTCTAGATTTGATTCTGCCGCCGCTTTATCAGATTTTACCTGAACAAGGACAAGTCGCTGCACTGATCAAGCCGCAGTTTGAAGCTGGGCGAAATAAAGTTGGAAAGAACGGGATTATTAAAGACCCGACAGTTCATCGACAGGTCATCGAAAAGGTTCTCGTAAATTCAGAAAACATTGGCTTCAGCGTGAAAAATTTAACTTTTTCGCCTATAAAAGGCGGTGCCGGAAATGTCGAATTTCTGGTTCATTTGATAAAAGAAAAAACGCTGCAATCTGCCGCAATCAATGTTGCTGCAGTTGTTGAGCAGGAAAAGGAGCAACTCAGATGAAAAAAGCTGACCGTTTAGCATTACTCCAAAATTTGATCTCCAACATCGAAATTGAACGTCAGGAAGAATTAGTTCAACTTTTGAAAGAGCGCGGCTTGAATACGACTCAAGCCACGATTTCACGGGATATCAAAGAGTTGGGGATGGTCAAAGTCGCAACAGGACGTGATACCTACCGCTATATCAATTCGAACGAAAAAGCCAATCAGATCAGTTTGACTCAAAAATTTGTGCAAACTGTGGTAAAGCAGGGAAACATGCTTCGAATAGATGCGATTCCAGGAACAACGGCAGGTATAAAAAGTGACCTGAATGTGCGTTTTTCACAGTGGACCTTTGCCATTATTACGGATGATGATACTCTCTTGCTAGTGGCAAAGAGTGCGGCTGATGCTGACAATATATACAAGGAGCTCAAGAAAATATAATGCTGCAGGAACTTTCCATCAGAAATTTTGCGATCATTGAAGAAGTCTCGCTTAACTTTGACATGGGCATGACTGTTCTGACTGGTGAAACAGGTGCTGGTAAGTCAATTATTATTGATGCCATGAACTTACTTTTAGGCGAGAGGGCATCAACTGACTTCGTGCGGCATGGAACAGACAAGGCTGAAATTGAAGCCTTGTTCTTTATCAAATCAAATTCAGATTTAGAAGCTAAAATGACCGAATTGGGCTTGACACCTTCTTCGGAGCTGATTTTACGTCGTGAGATTTTCGCCAATGGCCGCTCTGTTTGTCGAGTTAATGGTCAGATGGTTAATTTAACTGGTCTGCGTACGATTTCGGAGTATCTGATAGACATTCATGGACAGCATGATAATCAGGAGCTGATGAATGCCAAGCACCATTTAGCCATGCTGGATGAGTTCGGTGATGCTGAGTTTAATGCCTTGAAAAGCAATTACCAGCAGCTATTTGAACACTATCGCAAGGCGCGTGCCGCATTAACAGAGCGTAAAGAGAATGAGAAAAAGTTTGCTGAGCGAATTGACATGCTTCAATTTCAAGTTGATGAGATTGAGGCAGCAGGAATTGATTTAGAGAAGGACGAGGATCTTCCGCAGCGGCGTGATAAACTAAACAATGTAAAATTTATCGCGGATAACTTGAATCAGGCTTATCAGCTGCTTGACGGCGAGGATGAGACAGAGGAAGCCTCAGCTTCAGCGATTCTTCAGGAAGTCATTGGACGCCTTGATGAAGCAGCTGATTTTGATGAGGACTATCAAGTCTGGTCTGATAAAATCCAAGAGGCTTTTTCACTGATAGAGGATGTTTCCGCTGGCTTAGACAACACCATGTCCAGTTTGGAGTTCAATCCGACTGAGCTCACTCAATTGGAAGAGCGCATCTACACTTTGACGGCTTTAAAGCGAAAATATGGTCCAGATTTGACTGATGTGCTCGATTTTTACGAAAAATCTCAACGCGAACTCTCAAGTCTGACTGGAGAGACCACTGATTTGCACAGTCTTGAGCATGCCGTTATTGAAACTCAGAAAGAACTGTTGGCTTCTGCCGATAAGCTGAACAAGGCGCGGCATAAAATCGCCGAGTCTTTAGAGGCAGATATCAAGCAGGAACTTGCTGATCTTTACATGGAAAAGGCTGACTTTAAGGTAAAGTTTGAGCCGGCTAAGTTTTCGCTGCGCGGCAATGAAAGCGTTGAATTCTACATTCAGACTAATCCTGGAGAAGGTTTCAAGCCTCTGGCAAAAACGGCTTCAGGCGGTGAATTATCGCGCTTGATGCTGGCTATAAAATCCAGTTTTGCCCGTCAAGAGCATAAAACATCAATTGTCTTTGATGAAGTCGACACAGGCGTATCTGGACGAGTTGCACAAGCCATCGCTCAGAAAATCTATAAGATCTCACAGGCTGGTCAAGTCTTAGCAATTTCGCATCTGCCGCAAGTTGTGGCAATTGCGGATGTTCAGTTTTACATTGAAAAAAGTTCTAACAATGACGTAACAACTTCGACCGTGCGCAAGCTCAATCAAAACGAACGTGTTGAGGAGATCGCTAAGATGCTGGCGGGCGATGATCTTACGCCAGAAGCATTGGCGCAGGCGAAAAAATTATTAAAAAAATGAGAGGGACATGCAAGGAGTTTCTGGTTGTGGCTTTTTGCAAAAGTGGCGTACAATGATTAAAGCATATATAAATTTTTGGAAACTGGCGCTGAAGTCAGAGGGAAGAAGCAGTCGCAGTGATTATTGGTGGGCCTTTTTAGTCAATTCAATCATTCGTGCCGTTATTATCTTTATAGATTTCATTATCATTTTTGGTGAATTCGCGAAAAGAATAACTTCAGATACCACGCCGGCAGATGTCCAGCAAATTACGCAGGAGGTATTGACCCATCTGCCTTCATCAGCGATGGCCGTTCAGATTATAGGGACTGTTTTCAGCTTGCTGATTATGATTCCTGTTACGACTTTGACTGCTCGTCGTCTGCGTGATGCTGGATATTCTCCAGCTTTGGCTTATCCTTTGCCGGCAATTTACCTGGCGATTGCAGTTCAGCAATTCGTATTTATCCCGATCTTGAGTAACATCATGATTATTGCGAATGTGTATGCAATTGTTTTGCTGGTACTCTGTGCCAAGAAAACTTCTGACCCAGCGCTTGAAAGGAAGATCTGATGGTAAAAATTAACCAGACTGGAAAAATCGGTTTTGGTCGTGCAATCAAAGACTTTTTCACAGGATATATCAATTTTACAGGGAGAACGACCCGAGCTGGCTTTTGGTTTGCTTGTCTCTTTTTGGCGCTACTTTTTGTCCCGCTGCTTGTGTTATTTGGTGAGACACAGCTGGTTTTGCAGAACATTCCCAGCCTAAGCTTCAATCCGACACTTTTTAATCCTTTTCTTTATTTGGGATTCATGCTGGGAATTGCAGTAATATTACCAGTATTTGCATTGTTGGCACGCCGCATGCGCGATACGGGTATGAAGAATTATTCGATTGCTCTTTTTCTGATTTTGTTCTTAATAGACAAGATTTCAGGCCTGGCCTTCCATTTTTTGTCAAATGAGACAGCAAACTTCAGCTTTTTTATTGTCACATTTTTCTTCTTGCTTGCCTTTTTCGTTTTCAGCTTAACCCCGTCCAATTATTTTCTCACTGAAGACAGCTCAAGGCCTGAATCAGATTTGAAAGGTTGGTCCGTGACGAAGCAGGGAAAAGTTTCGAAAGACGAAGGCATATGAGCTCGGTAATTTCAAAACAAAAGAGAATGAAAAAACGAATGACTTAATCAGCTTTTTGCTTTGATTTCAGTCATTCGTTTTTTGTGCTTCAGCTTGCTAGCCTAGTAATTCCTGTGCAATCACGACATCAGACGGATAAGGTGCCCACTTGCCGCGTACCTTCTGAAAGGCTTCTGTTCCCTTTGCCAGCAAGACAATGACATCATCGCTCTGCGAATCAGCATAAGCTTTTCGGATGGCCGCTTCACGATCTTCAATTATTTCATATTTGACATTTTCAGGAAGATAACCGGCAATTTCTTCGCAAATGTCACGCACGCTCTCAAACTGCGGGTCTTCAGCAGTTAGGTAGATATAATCAGAGTATTTTCCAACCACATCGGCAAATTCTTGACGTCGCTGATAAGCTTTTTCACCCGGCCCGCCGCCGACAGAAATGATTTTATTATTCGGATAATCTTTTCGAATTGCTTTGAATAAGGCGGTAAAACTCATGAAATTATGCGCATAGTCAACGATGAAAGTGATGCCGTCTTTCTCCATGATATTCATGCGTCCTGGAATGATCGTTTCCAAAAGCCCAGATCGAATGGCCTCGTCAGAAATATTCAGAAGTTTAGCTTGAGCGACAGCCGCCGTTGCATTTTCCACATTGAACAGACCTACTGTACGAATGGCAAAATTTTCAGAGTAGTCTGTTTTTTCAGATTTGACGGTAAAGGTCTGTAAAGCACCGCTTTTTGAGACATTGCAGTAGTAATAGTCCACCTCTTCCTTGAAATCTTCAGAACCGTAAAGGAAAATTTTTGGTTTGAGTTCAGACGACTGGACCGTTTTCAAAACACGCTCAAAATGATCTGTCTCACGATGAATAAGAACTTCACGTGAATTCAGCATCAACTGCAGCTTGCAAGAAATATAATCCTCAAAATCGGGATGCTCTGCAGGGCTGATGTGATCTTCGGCAATATTCAGCCAAATGCCATGGTCAAAAGTAATATCTCGGACACGATCGACTTTGTAGGCCTGTGAGGTGACTTCCATCGTAAAATAAGGCAGTTTTGCTTCCCGAGCCTCATCCAAGAAGTTCTGCAGATCAATGGGTTCTGGCGTTGTATTGTGTGAGGCAACATGGGATATTCCAGTAATTGTTTCTTCCGTGCCCATCAGACCAGTTTCAGTCCCGCTAGCGGCATCCAGAATATTTTTTAGGAAGTATGCCACCGTCGTTTTGCCTTTTGTGCCTGTGATACCGATCAGGTTCAAATCATCGGCTGGATGCTCAAAGAAAATCGGCGCCAAAATTGAAATCGCCAGACGAATGTCCTTGACCAAAATATAATCCGCATCATTCCTGTATTTTTTCTCTGCAACATAGGCTGAAGCACCAGCTTTCAAGGCTTGAGTCAGGTATTCTTCCTTGAAATGGACCCCTTTGACGAAAAAAAGTGTATTTGCCGTGACTTTAGAAGAATCATAAGAGATATTTGTGATTTCAGCCTCTGGATTTTCAATTCGGCTTTCTATCAACAAATCATTGTCTTTCAGGATTTTCAGAATTTTTTTGTAAGAAAGTGTATGTGTCATGCATAAATTATAACATAAAATAAACGGGAGACCTGCTCTCTCTGAAGGATTCACTTTAAAATATTGAAGGAATTTGCTATAATAGTCCTCGTGAAAAAATATGTTTTCAAAGAGATTGATCTGACTGAGTTTGAAAAAAGTGCGCAGGGTATCGGCTACTTAAACTTTTTACAGACTGCAGCCATGGCCCGCGTTTTTGCGGATCGAAACTATCAGCTGCATTATTTTGTTGGCTTTGAGAATGACGAAGTCAAACTTTTGGCACTTTTGACAGCAGTTCCCATCTTTGGCGGACTGAAATTTGAGTTGAGGTTTGGTCCTAGCTTTTTAGACAATGAAGGCAGCTTTGATGAGGCACTTTTCTTTCAGTTCCTCAACTATCTCAAAAATTATGTCAAATCAAGTAATGGCCTTATTTTAAAGGTTATTCCTGATCTAGAGTTTTCGTCTGAATTTCTGAAAAAGATGTCGGCTCAGGACTTTGTACATACCAGCCCAGAAAGCGGCTACGATGAAGGCGAGCCTACTTGGCATTATGTGAAAGAGCTGACAGGCTTGAGTGACGCCAAAGCGTTGATGAAGTCCTACAGCAAAGATGGGCAGTATTCTGTCAAACGGACACAGCAATTTGGTATTAGCGTCCGTGCGCTGGCTTACGATGAACTTTCAAAGTTTAAAAGCATCACAGAGGCAACCAGTGAGCGACGCGGCTACAATGATCATGATCTTGAGTATTATCAGGTCTTTTATAAAGCTTTTGCTGACAAGGCTCAATTTTTAGTGGCTGAAATCAATTTTCAGGATTATGTCAGTGCCTTGAAAGAGCAGATAGCAAAGCTCCAGTCTCAGATTGACAATTCAAATTCGCTCAAGAAAGAAAAGCAGCGTCAAGAATGGCAGAGTCAGATTCAATCTCAGGAGAAGCGGCTGGAAGAAGTGGCGCCTTTTTTAGAAAAATATCAAGATAAACACATTATTTTGGCTGGCGGACTTTTTGTTGAAAATGACAAGGAAATGATTTATCTTTTCAGCGGCTCTTATGAAGAATTTAAGCATTTCTATGCACCTTTTGCCATTCAGCATTTCATTATGACGCAAGCCCTTGAGAAAAAAATTCCCTTGTATAATTTTTACGGAATTACTGGAAATTTTGACGGCAGTGACGGCGTTCTGCATTTCAAAGAAAATTTTAATGGACACCCAGTAAGAAAAATCGGCAGTTTCTGTTATTATCCGCATCCGCTCAAGCATCAGTTCATTCAGTTTGTTAAAAAGATATTAAGAAGAACTTGATTAAAGCTTAGACCTTTCAAGAAGTTGAGGAAAAATATAAATGATGAAATTTCAAATTCACACCGACAAGGACAAACACGATGATTTTGTCAAAAACAATTTCTTTGGTGACCTGCTTCAATCTTCAAATTGGGCAAAAGTAAAAGATAATTGGGGCTCAGAAATTGTCAGTGTGCTTGATGATGATAATATCACGGCTTCGGCTTTAGTTCTGATTAAAAAGCTTCCACTGGGCTTTACGATGCTTTATATTCCTCGCGGTCCTGTTTTGGATTATGCTAACCCGCATTTACTGGCTTTCTTTTTTGAAGAATTGAGGAAATGGGCAAAAACTCAGAAAGCACTCTTTATTAAATTTGACCCGAAAATCGTATATGAAACTTCAAAATTTGGGGAAGAAGCTGTGATCAATGAACAGGCAAAAGAATATCTGAAAGCGATTCAGGCCATTGGCGCGCAGCATTTCGGCTTTAATCTGATCATGGGTGAAACCATTCAACCTCGCATTCAAGCCAACGAGAAACTGCAAAATGATATTGAAAGCATTTACCCAAAACATACGCGCCGTTTAATGAAAGACGCGCTTAAGCGTGATGTTGAAGTCGCGAGAGTGGGAGAAGAGGGGCTGGAAGATTTTGCACGCCTGATTGAGTTGACAGTCAATCGAAAAGGCGTGGCGCTGCGGAATAAAGATTATTTTAAAAAGTTGATGGACCTCTACGGAGACGATGCTTATCTGCATCTGGCTACGGTTGATATTCCAAAAAAGAAGGCAGAGTTGACTGAAAATCTGATCCAGTTTGAAGCCGACTTGTCTGAAACACCAGAGAATCAGAAAAAGCGCCTGACACGCTTAAACGACCAAATTTCTTCCACAAAGAAGAATTTAAAAGAAATGGAAGGCCTTGGAGAGGTAACAGGAAATACTGTTATTGCGGGCATTTTGTCCATTAAATTTGGTGATATAATGGAAATGCTCTATGCTGGAATGGATGAAAAGTTCAAAAACTTTTACCCGCAGTATATTCTCTACACTTTAACATTCAACGAGGCACTGGCAGCTGGCGCAACTTGGGCCAATATGGGCGGTATTGAGGGAAGTCTGGATGATGGTTTATCGATCTTTAAGAGCAATTTCAATCCAGATGTGCAGCGACTAATTGGAGAGTTTACAATTAAAACGAGTCTGCTGGCTCCTCTGGGACTTTGGGCTTATACGAAGAGAAAATCCTCATCAATGTGAGGTTTGAGACTGTAGACGAAGTCCGTTCCGCTCCGAAAATTCATGCAAAAAGCCGTGCAGGCCGCAAGCAAAGCTTCGCTTTCATTGCTAAGATGTGAGCCGAAGTCTCACATCTTACCTAACTGCACAGCCTTTTTGCATGAATTTTCTACACTCCACTAAGTCCATTTATTAATGGTTTCTAGTAGCAGGAAAGTTCATGTTATGCAGGTTTCTTCGACACAACCTTAATCCTCATCGAACTGAGGATTTTTTCAAAGATGCAGTTTGCGCCTCAATGAAGTGCCTCGCTCACCCATGAATTTCTCAAGTAGACCAAGTTTCGCGGCGCACCAGACATAAAGATAGAATCCTGCTCCGCCGGAAATTACAAGTGTGATCAGCGCGATCAGCTTAGAAGGTGAGTCTCTGAAAATGAGCTGCAGCAAAGTATAAATCAGCATGACGAAGAGGACCATGATTGAAGTCAGCATGCCAATAGCAAAGACGCCCCGCCAGACAGTCTGCGTTTTATAATGACTGACTTGCTTGATTTTTTTCATTGACAGATAGGTCCCGACCAAAAATGCAATCGTGGTGGCCATCAAGGGGCCGAATGTATGGAAAATGAAAATGCAGGGCACTTGAATGATCACTTTGATGACCAGTGTGATAATAAAATAACGCATGGCATCACGGCTGTGCTGCATGGCCTGCAAAAAGAGCCAGGCTAGCGCTAAGAGTGTCAGGATAAAGCTTTGGAGTGCCGCATAGACAAACAGTTGGATCTGCAAAGCATTTGGAACGGTATAGAAGAGGGTGTAAATCGGTTTTGCCAAGATTACTACGCCCATTACTGCGGGGAGCATAAAGGCGGTAAAAAATTGTAAATTGTAGGAAATCAGATAGGCCACTTCTTTTTTATGACGCTTGGTAAAGGCAGCGGTAATAAGAGGCAGCCCCACATCGCCAAGCGTCAAAGCCACAGCAATTAAAATCATTGTGATTTTGTCCGTATTCGCGGAAAAATAAGCGAAGAAATCATTGAGTTGAGCTTTGGGAAAACTTGTAATTTTAAGCATCACGTTCACAAAAGTCATTTGATCGATCAGCTTGAAAATTTGAATGGCTGAGCCAGTTACAACGAACGGCAGTGCAGCAATAATTGTCTGAACAAGCAGCGGAATGGGTTTTAGTTTTGAGACACTGGGACCAGGAAATAGGATTTTCTGGACATGTCCTTCTCGAACTAAATAGACAATTAAGACGATGGTACTGGCAATTGCGCCAATGAATGCCGCTGTGGTAGACTCTGTCACGGCCGACTGCCAGTTTTTAGAGCCTAATTTCATGATGACAAAAGCTGTTACCAGCATCCAAACCACACGAACAATTTGTTCATAGATCTGGCTGACTGCAAAAGCTTTCATCTCGTTTAAGCCCTGAAAATAGCCGCGAATGACAGACATAAATGGGAGAATTAAAATGGCCAAAGCCAGACTTCGCATGACGGGAATTAATGCTTTAGTCCCTCCAGAAGCGGCTGCAAGGGCAGGCGAAGCAAAATATAGAATAATTGCCATCAGCACTCCAAGCGCCGCCATGAAGACCAGCATTTGCCGAACCAGCCGGTAAGCCATATTTTCATCGTCAAGGGCATTATAGCGCGCGACTTCCTTAGCGACAGCGACAGGAATACCGATCGTCGACAGCAGGAGGAAAAGCGCGTAGACGTTGTATCCCATTGCATAGAGCGTATTGGCTCGGTCGCCGTACGGCGCCATCAGCGCATACCAAGGGATGATGTAAACAGCACCGAGCAAGCGGGAAATAATGTTGGCAAGACTCAACCAAGCTGTGCCAGTGACCATTTTTTCCTGCTGCAATTGCGTATTTGCTTCAGAATTTTCCATACTCTTATTTTGCACTAACTGGGCGTAAAATGCAAGGGAAACTAAATGTCTCTTTCTTTTCTAAATCTTCATAAAGTTTATTTTATAATCCAGATACTTTCATATTTTTGTGATTAATTGTGACTTAAATTCTCATATTTTTGACTTGCTAGAAAATCATTCGTTTTTATGATAAAATATTTCTATTATTGATATTGAAACAAAGAATTTTGCACATGTCACTGTGCTTCTGAATGAGAGTATTGACGCCTTGGATTTAAAGCGTGGCGGAACTTACATTGATGCAACGCTTGGCGGATCTGGGCATAGTCGTCTATTGCTCTCGCGTCTCAATGGCGGCCGACTTTATGCCTTTGATCAGGATCAAGTCGCCATTGACAATGCTAAGAAAACGTTTGAAGACCCGAGATTGACGCTCATTCATGATAATTTTGCAAATCTTGATCAGCATGACATTGGGCGAGTTGATGGCATTCTTTATGATTTGGGAGTTTCTAGTCCGCAATTTGATGAAGCAGCGCGCGGTTTTTCTTATAAGTTAGACGCAAAACTTGACATGCGCATGGATCAGACATCTTCAAGTCTGACAGCTTACGATGTGGTCAATACTTATACCTTCAATGATCTGATGCGGATTTTCAGCCGTTATGGCGAAGAGCCTTTTGCTAAGCAGATTGCCAGAAAGATTGAGCAGGCACGTGAGATTCAGCCGATAGAGACAACCTTGCAATTAGCGGATTTGATAAAGTCAGCCATGCCGCAAAAAGCATTGAAGAAGAAGGGGCATCCTGCCAAGCGAGTTTTTCAGGCGCTCCGAATTGAAGTCAATGACGAACTCGGAAGTCTTGAAACTTCTCTGCACAAGGCAATTGAGATGTTGAAGCCTGGCGGGCGTATTGCAGTCATTAGTTTTCAATCGCTCGAAGATCGCATTGTCAAGTCGATTTTTAGAGAAAACTCAGAAGTTGATGTGCCGCGCGGTATTCCGGTTATTCCGGATGAGATGAAACCAAAATTAAAAATCATTGCCAGAAAGCCGATATTGGCAAGCGATGAAGAGCTTCTGCATAACAATCGGGCACACAGCGCAAAACTTCGAGTGGCAGAAAGGTTATAATGATGGCAAGTAGAAATCACAGAGATTTGGATTCCAGATCTGCCTTGCAGAGCGAGAGTTTCCGAATTCGTTTAAATACGCTTTCCCCTTTACTACGCAAGCGTTTCAGCAAGTTGACGCACATTGAGCGAATCTTCTATGGGACAGTGGCAGTTGCGGCTTTGTTTTTGGCCTTGTCTCTAGTTTTTGTGCGAATGCGTGTACTGCAGTTCCAGAGCTCGACGAACAATTTACGTATTGAGATGACAAATTCTCAAACCCAGATTGACCAGTATCAGCAGACGCTCAATGAACTGACTTCAAATGGGAAGGCTGGGCAAAGTGCTGTTAATGCAGGCTTGACCTCAGACGCGAACAATATTTTAAAGGCAAGTAAATAATGTTTAAATTTTTAGCAAGATTTTTTTCGTTTTCAAGAATAAGAAAACAAGCTGCTGCATCTAAAACTGAGCCTCATGAT
This sequence comes from Streptococcaceae bacterium, assembly GCA_031285775.1. GTDB lineage: Bacteria > Bacillota > Bacilli > Lactobacillales > Streptococcaceae > Lactovum. The sequence goes on from JAITVN010000048.1 coordinate 15,379, forward strand.
AGTCGTCGCTTGGTTGCACAGCGCTTGTTTTTTGTCACGCTTGCTGTTTTCATTTTAATCATTTTACGTCTCACTTGGCTGATTGCAGCGAACGAGGTAAATGGCGTCAACTTAACGAAGGCTGCAGCAAACAATTATACATACACCTACACGGTTTATCCGAAGCGTGGGACGATTTTTGACCGCTCTGGCGATGAAATAGCGATGGATGCGTCAAACTATACTTTGTATGTCACGCTGGACAAAAGATTCACCGATACATCAGGTAAAAAGCTTTATGCCCAAGCTTCTGATTTTCCAAAACTCGCGACATTTATTAATAAAGAAATTCCAGAATTGTCCACGGACTATATAATGACGCAGCTTACCCGGAAAGGGGCTGTCCAGGTCTATTTCGGAACTGAAGGCAAGGGAATTCAGCTTGAGCAAAGAGACAAGATGCTGGCAGATGCAAAGAAAGAAGGCTTGATCGGTATCGGCTTTGACTCCAATTTGACTCGTAAATACCCTAATGGCGCTTACGCGACTTATTTTATCGGCACGGCTCACCTGATAGAGTCAAAAAATGGGGATACTGGTTTGGTAGGGACAAATAATGGCGGTGTAGAAGATGGGATGAATGATATACTGCAAGGTCAGCCCAGCACTCGTACTGTTGAGAAAGATCAATTAGGAAATCCGATTTATGGTGCAATCCTCTCTCAAACACCAGCAAAAGATGGTGCAGATGTCTATACCACGCTTGATGGTCCGCTGCAAACCGGCATGGAAAGCATGCTCAACACCTTGACTGAGGCTATCAAACCCGATCAGATGGCAGCTGTCTTGATGGATGCTAAGAGCGGCGATATTCTGGCAAGCAGTCAACGTCCTATCTATAATCCGAGTGATATGTCTGGAATAGATCAGAAAAACTTTACCTGGGCTGACTTGTCCTACGGCTTAAACTATGAGCCGGGTTCAACCATGAAATCTTTCACAGTAGCTGCAGCCATGGATTCGGGAAATTGGACACCAAACGAGACATATGATCGAACGTCTATTGAATTTGACGATGGAAAAACAAAGATTCAAGATTGGGATGTTAATGAAAATGATATTTTGAGAGGCATGACCATGACCTATGCGCAAGGCTTTGCCTGGTCCAGTAATGTCGGCATGGGCAAGCTTGAGCAACACATGGGCTATGACATATGGGGAAATTATCTCCAGCGTTTCGGTTTTGGTAAACCCACACGAACAGGCTTAGAAAACGGCAGCAATGAGGGCTATGGTAATTTACCTAAAGATAGTGATGAAGTCTCTAAAGTCATGTCGGCCTTTGGACAAGGAATCTCCGTTACCATGCTTCAAATGATGCGGGCCTGGACTTCCTTTGCTAATAACGGTACCATGCTTGAGCCTCATTTTATCAGTATGATCGTAAATAATAACACTCAGCAAGTTCTCCCAGTGAAAAGAGAAGTAATTGGTAAGCCTATCAGTGCTGAAACTGCCAAGGGCATCACTCAGTTAATGGAAACTGTAGACACAGATAATACTTACGGAACAGCAAACGGTGCTGTCTTCAAAGATGCAGAACCAGGTCCGTTGTTTGTAATCAACGGGCAGCCTGCTGCCGTAAAGACAGGAACGGCTCAGATTGCGGTGGATGGAAAATATTCTGAAGATACTACCATCAACTCAATTGTTGTCTTATACCCGCCTGAAAACCCTGATTTTATCTTCTACCTGACGTCGAAGAATCTTTCAAATAATTATTCTTTACCAACTGTTGCAACTCAAGTCAATACTTTATTAACACTCGCAGAAACGCGGAAAAGTCAACTGACCAGAACCGCTTTTGATCTTCCGGAAGGAAAAGTCAAGTTGGATGATTATTATGGAAAATCAACCGCTGCAAGTCTTGACAAACTCCGTCAGAATACACTGCAGCCTGTCGCAATTGGTGATGGCGGAAAAGTAAATGATCAGTCAATTGATGCCGGTGAAAAGGTAGATCCAAATACAAAGATTCTCCTTTATACCAACGGGAAACATACCATGCCTGACATGTACGGCTGGTCGAAATCAGATGTTAAGCAGCTGGCAAAATGGTATAATATGAAAGTAACTTTTAAAGGTCAAACTGGGAAAGGAAAAGAGAAAGCAGGTGTCGTAACAGATCAGTCAATTCAACAATTGACGGTTGTTAAGAAAGACGCGAAAATCACTGTGACTCTTGGTAATATTAATTAGTATGGTAATATGGAGCTTTGCTTCTGGAATAATTAGTTTTTTGCTGACGTTGGTGGGAATTCCGCTCTTCATGCGTTTTATGAAGCGTCAGCATATCGCAGGTCAGCAGATGCACGAAGACGTTCATCAGCATGAGCAGAAAGCGGGCACGCCAACAATGGGCGGTTTTGTCTTTGTCGTTGTGAGTCTCGTTCTCTCAGCTCTCTTTATCTTAATATCTGGCGGTCATGATCGCTCGTTCAATGCGATCTGGCTGGTCTTTCTGCTCTATGCAGCGATTGGCTTCTTTGATGATTTTCTGAAAGTTTTTCGCCATCAAAACGAGGGTTTTAAGGCCTGGCAGAAGTTCGGCCTCCAGGTTATTATCGGTATTTTGGCCTACCTTTTCATTGGTTTCCCAGAAGGACAGGGCAATTCGATCAATTTCTTCAGCATCAGCATTCGTTTGGGCATTCTCTATATTCCCTTTCTGATCATTTGGCTGGTGGGCTGGTCAAATGCGGTTAATCTGACGGACGGCATTGACGGCTTGGCAACTGGTACTGTCTCCATTTCTCTGCTGGCCTTTGCGGCAATTGCGGTTGCAAATAAGCAGTGGGACGTCTTGCTGATTATTTTGACCGTCGTTGGTTCCTTATTGGCTTTCCTGATTTTCAACAAGAAACCGGCAATGATATTTATGGGAGACGTCGGATCACTGGCTCTGGGGGCTTTGTTGGCTGCGATCTCGGTTGTTCTTCGGGCAGAGTGGACTTTGCTCTTTATCGGCATCATTTATGTGATTGAAACCCTGTCGATCATGATTCAGGTCAGCTATTTCAAGATTTCCCATGGAAAGAGGATTTTCCGGATGTCGCCGATTCATCATCATTTGGAGCTAGGCGGTATTTCTGGACATGATGAAGGTTGGTCAGAATGGAAAATTGACCGTGTTTTCTGGCTGATAACGGCTGTAGCTTCGGTACTTGCTGTGAGTG
>JAITVN010000054.1 GCA_031285775.1 Streptococcaceae bacterium
AATCTAAGTGCCGTGGAAGAAAAGTTCACCTATTTTGGCCTTGGTCCCGATGAGAATTATCCAGATCGGCAAGGAACGGCACGTATTGGCAAGTGGGAACTTCCGTTGGAGAAAGCTTACACGCCTTATATTTTTCCAAGCGAGAATGGGCTCCGCCAGAAAGTATCAAACTTGAAATACGGCGATTTGAGCGTAAGTGCGGCCAACGCAGAATTTTCGTTTAATCTCAGTCGCTTCAGTCAGAAACAATTGCAAGAAAAAGATCACAGAAATCTGCTCGTCCCTGAGCAGGGCAGCTGGCTTAATCTGGATGGCTTTCATATGGGCGTCGGCGGTGATGATTCTTGGAGCCCGAGCGTAAGTCCTGAATTCTTACTTTCGGACAGTCATTACCATTATGAATTAACATTACAAATGAATTAGTAAAGTTGTTTCACTACAAGCCCTGTGTTATAATTAATTAAGTAAACTTTGAAGGAGAATGTAATGACAGTTTTAGTACTTGGCGGCGCTGGATATATCGGAAGCCATGCAGTAGAAATGCTGCATGCCGTTGGTTATGATGTGGCAGTGGTTGACAATCTGGTTACAGGGCATAAAGAGGCCTTGCCTGAAGTTATCCGCTTTTATGAAGGTGATGTGCGTGACCGCGAGTTTATGCGTGAGGTTTTCAAAAAAGAAAAACATATCGAAGGTGTGATGCATTTTTGTGCTTACTCGCTGGTGAGCGAATCAATGGAAAAGCCGATGAAGTATTTCGACAACAATGTCGGAGGCTGTATCTCCATTCTTGAGATCATGCAGGAGTTCAATGTTAAACATATTGTCTTTAGTTCTACAGCTGCGACATTCGGCATTCCTGAGTCAAGTCCGATTTCTGAAAAAACACCGCAGAAGCCGATCAATCCTTACGGCGAGTCCAAACTCATGATGGAAAAGATGATGGACTGGCAGTCAAAGGCGACAGATATGACTTATGTGGCACTGCGCTACTTCAATGTGGCTGGGGCTTCAGATGACGGCCATATCGGCGAGGCGCATAATCCAGAGACACATTTGATTCCGATTATCCTTCAGGTGGCTTTGGGGAAGCGCGACAATGTGACGATTTACGGCGACGACTACAAGACGCCTGATGGCACTTGTATCCGCGATTACATTGACATGGAAGATCTGATTGATGCGCATATCAAGGCGCTTGAGTATCTAAAAGCCGGCGGGAAGTCTGATCAGTTCAATCTGGGAAGTGCTCACGGCTATAGCAATCTCGAAGTCCTGAATGCAGCACGCAAGGTGACAGGAAAAGAGATTCCAAGTAAAATAGGCCCGCGGCGTCCTGGCGATCCAGATGAGCTGGTTGCAGACGCTTCAAAAGCTGGACATGTTCTGAAATGGAAAGCCGAGCATGGTCTAGAGCATATTATTGAAAAAGCATGGAACTGGCATTTGAACCATCCAAATGGTTTCTAAGCCTAAATGTGATAAAAAAACTCATTCCTTCTTGGTAATGAGTTTTTGTTTGTTTTCTTGACATCATGTGTAGAATATTGTATTATTAAATTGAAAAATAAATTAAAAAACGAGGTTTGATTATGAACAGAGTATCACATATGAAAAAGTGGTTGATCGCTTTTATTTTTATTGCTGTTTTTTCCTTTGCTCCAACTGCAGTATGCTCTGCTGCTGCAAGTGAACTGCAAGTCAGGAATGTTAATCAGACACTTATTGGCAATGTGACGACTTCTGTACGTTTAAACTTTCATACGGAAAAACAATCATCGGCTGCGCTTCAGCCAGTGCCTAGACTCTATTATTATAAGGCGGGAACCACTTTTAACCAGGCAACAAGCGCTTATGTCGATGCTGCGACCACTGTTTATAGCAGCGTTGCTTATCATAAAGTGACAATTTCTGGTCTACAAGCTGGCCAGAAATATAATTATAAGATTTATGACTCTGTGTCTAAAACATTTTCAAAAGAGTTTACTTTTGTTACACAAGCTGCAGAAGCAGACGACTTTTCGTTTATTGCAGCGGCTGATGCCAATTGGCGCTCTACAGCAACTTATAACAACTACTTTGGGAATACTTTATCTGCCGCTGTTACTCAGACACCAGATGCAGCATTTATTGTGCATACTGGCTCGGCGAATAGTTCTTTGGCTGATGTGACGCATTGGGAAGGTTTCTTTTCAAATGCGGCGAATACGCTGGAAAATTATCCGATTGTCCCGAACACGATCTCAAAAGATGCAACAAATCAGTTGTTCAAATTAAACTACAATTTAGATTATTCGAATTATAATCTAAAGGACTATTCTTTTGTTGAAGGAGAGATGCTCTTTTTGTCTTTGAACAGTCAGCTTACTTCAACGGCAGAGATTGCTGCACATATCAAGTGGCTAGAAGATGAAATCGCCGCTAAAGGCAGCGGCAAATGGCTCATTGTCAGCATCGGCGATAATTTTTACGGCTCAGCGACGAACACCAGTACAATCAAAACTAAGCTCGCTGAAGCCTTTAAGGCAAACGGTGTGTCACTTGTACTTCAAGGAAAAGAAGGTGCCTATACACGCTCTGTGCCGATTAACGGCACAACAGCTCTGACAGATTATCCAAGCAGCAGCACGATTGCGACGAAAGATGGTGTGGTTTATCTGACGCCAGGTGCCAGCGGCATTCAGCAAACAAATGGGGCGACTGGGAAAGACTGGCTTGCGGCGGCTTCAAATTTCAGTGCAAGCGCGACCAATCTGCTGGCTGAAAAGAAGATGTACACTAAGGTTAGTGTGTCGGACAGTCAGCTTTCCGTAAAAGCTTACACAGTAGACGGCTCAGTCGTGGATAGCTTTGACATCACGCAGGGGGAAACGCCAGCGCGTGATACGAAGAACTTGGTTTATACTGCGCTCAATAATGCCTTTGGAAGCGACTCAAAAACAACACGAACGATGACGTGGCAGGCTGATAAAACCATGGTTAATGCGAGTGTTGAGCTTGTCGTGCAGGGCCAGGATTTTGCAGGCAAAAATATCAAGACTTTTGCAGGGACAACAACAGCCAATACGACAATTTTCACAAGCAAGATGACAAATAAGGTTAACTTGACTGGTTTGACTGCTGGAACAACCTATCAATATCGCTTGAAAAATGAGTTGATTAATAAAACGACAGGTTCAGTGACCGTTTACTATAGCAAGATTTTTAGTTTCCAAACAGAGCCTGAAGCGAGCAGAAGTTATACTTTTCTTAATTTTTCAGATTCACAGGGCGGCTCGGATTCTTATTCAAAATATTGGGGGAATACTTTAAGTACTGCCTTGGCAGCGTATCCGACAGCGCCATTCGTTATTCAGAACGGGGATATGGTGGAGTCTATCACAGATTTGCATTATACAAATTATTTTGCAGCAACAGGGGATTTACTTTCATCAACTGCCTTTGAGCCGGTGTTGGGGAATCATGAAGGAAAGAATGCTGAAGCTTTCTACAAGTCAGTTTTCAGTGTGACAGCCCGCGACAATGTACCGCTTACTTACACTTTTAGTTATGGGAATGCTTTGTTTTTCAACTTAAATGAAAACTATGACAGCAAGGCAGAAATGACGAGTCTTGCGGCTTGGATGAAAGAAATAGCTGGGAAGGCTGAAAATAAGGGGAAATTTATCATTGTTACCATGCATAAAAATCCTTATGGCGGGCAATGGACAAGTCAAACAAGCGGCTCTCTTGCCTCAAAAAATGCCCAGGCATATCTTTACCCAACGATGGAAGAAATTGGGGTTAATTTAGTGCTTTCTGGTCATGATCACAATTATATCCGCAGTTATCCAGTGAAGAACGGAGCGGCGAATACCTCAGCAACGAATTATAATGTGTTTGTTTCGACATCAAAAGACGGTTTGATTAATATGGTGACACGCAACAGCGGTGAGAAGACATACGCCTTGATCAACAAAGCAAATTATCCATGGGTCGATGTGCTGTGGCAGCCTGATTTGTCAACGAATTTGCCAGGCAATACGATGTATGCGGCGATTACAGTGTCCAGCAGTCAACTAATTGTCAAGGCCCAGACGACAAGCGGGCAGGTAATAGATTTTTACGTGATTGTAAAGTGAGATTAGTAGTGAAATAGTAGCTCAAATATAAAAAATTCGCAAATCTGCGAATTTTTATTTATAGACACTTCACAGAGTTCCTCCGAACCAAATGCGTGTGGTAGAGAAGGTTAGCTTCAGGCTGGCCTTTTTCAATGGTGCTGACGATCCAGTCAGCTGCAGCGATGCCCATTTTTTCTTTGGGATGTTCGGTGCTGCTTAGGTTAACGCCACCGATTTGGCTAAGGCTGGAATTGTCGTTTCCAACAATAGAGTAATCATCCGGAATGCTGAAGCCCATCTCTAGGATTCTGCTGCAGAGTTTTTTGGCTACTTCGTCATTGTAGCAGACGATGCCTGTGATATCAGGGGATTTTTCCAGTCGCTCCAGCGCTTTGCGGTAGACGTCTGGTTCACTTTCAGTGGTAAAAGTGATGATCAGGTCGGAGGAAATCTTGATGTGATTTTCTTCGCAGGCTTTGATGAAGCCTTTCATGCGGAGTTTGCCCTGCTGGTCATCCAGTTTTGTAATGAGCAAGAGTTGCGTGTGGTGCTTGTCTATCAGCTCTTTTGTGGCGAGATAGCCGACTTCGACATCATCGACGCAAATGTAGGGCAGGTTGAGCTCTTCGTAAACAGCATTAATCATGACAATGGGAATGTTGTGCGCGTGCAGGTTGACGTAGGTGGCTAGATTCGGATTGTACTGGTTACTTTTGGTAGGCTCGACAATCAGGCCGTCCACGCCGAAATCTATCATTTTTTCTAAACACTTTTCTTCCTGGGCATAGTCGTTGTTGGTGCTGGACAGCAGCAGCGAGTAGCCTTTTTCTTTTAGCCGCAGCTCAATGCCGCGAATGATGGAGGGAAAGATGTAATCGGAGATATAGGTGGTAATGACGCCGATGGTTTTTCTGTCAGGGCGAATGGCGGGCAAATTTGGATGGGAGAGGTCATTGACATAAGTGCCCGAGCCTTTTTCGCGACGCAAAAGACCTTCGTTGACGAGGATGGTCACGGCTTTGCGGACGGTGTCACGGCTGGCCTGGTAGTTCACTTGAAGCTGGTGTTCTGCTGGGATGGCGGGGCCGATTGGATAGTGCTGAGAGCGGATCTTTTCACGGATGTCGTCAGCAATGGTCTGATATTTTGGTTTATTCACGGTTATTTCTTTTAGTTCCTTTGTTTCTATTATAACACATACATCTCCTTTTTTTATCGGAAAAGCCATACAAATTTTTAGCTTGAAGTGATGAATAAGTTCTGTTCTGAGTATTAATCCGAAAAATATGTACGTACGTAACGCAAAACGGAAATGAAAACGCCTTTTTGGAAGCGTTTCCTAAAAAAACTGAAATTTTGGAAAAATTTCCAAGCTTTAGGTGGTAAAATGTCATTATAGATATCAGAAGAAGATACGCGTTTTTTGTTCAATGCGGTCATCAATTTTCCTGTACGTATCTTATTAGCGAAAATATTTTCTTTTTTTAACATTTCCATTGACATGTACGTATGTTTATGTTATATTATGTATTGTAAGCGCTATAATTTTCGTGAAAAAAGGAGAATTGGCCAAAAATGGAAAAAATACAAGCAGACATTGCTGAACAAATAGAAAATGTCCGTACATATCTTGGGATTGAATTTGGTTCTACTCGAATCAAAGCGGTTCTGATTGGTCCAGATTTTCAGAGCATTGCCTCTGGCAGCTATGAATGGGAAAACCAACTTAAAAACGGTTACTGGACTTATTCATTGGATGACGTGGTTAAGGGCTTGCAGCTAAGCTATTCGATGTTGGCTGCCGAAGTGAAAGAAAAGTACGGATTGAGCCTGAAAAAGGTGGCTTCCATTGGCGTGAGTGCCATGATGCACGGCTACTTGGCTTTCAGCAAGTCTGGCGAGCAGCTGGTTCCCTTTAGAACTTGGCGAAATGCTACAACTGGAGAAGCTGCCTCAAAGCTGACAGAGCTGTTTGGCTACAATATTCCTGAGCGCTGGAGTATCGCGCATCTCTATCAGGCCATTCTCAATCAGGAAGCGCATGTGCCCCAGATTGATTATCTGACAACTTTAGCAGGCTATGTGCACTGGCAACTGACAGGTGAGAAAGTTATAGGAATTGGCGATGCTTCTGGCATGTTCCCGATTGATCTAAAGAGCAAAGACTATGACGAAAACTTCATTGAACGTTTCGAAACCCTAGAAAAAGGCATTTCTCTCAGGAAAATTCTACCGAAGGTGCTTCAGGCTGGTGAAAATGCAGGTGCTTTGACGAAAGCTGGCGCGATGCTGCTTGATCCATCTGGTCAACTTGAAGCTGGCATTCTTGTGTGTCCGCCAGAAGGGGATGCAGGGACAGGAATGGTTGCCACGAACAGTGTTGAAGTTCGCCGGGGCAATATTTCGGTTGGGACTTCGGCTTTTGCGATGCTCGTTTTGGAGAAAAATTTGTCCAAAGTCTACCCGGAAATTGACTTGGTGACAACGCCCGATGGGCATCTGGTCGCCATGGTGCATGCCAACAATTGTACATCAGATATTAATGCTTGGGTCAAACTTTTCGAGGAGTACACTGAGGCTCTTGGAGTTAACATAGCGCGTGATAAAATATTCTCACTTCTTTTCAACAAGGCGCTGGAAGCAGACAAGGACACAGGCGGTTTGATAAGTTACGGCTATTTCTCTGGTGAGAACATTACCAAGATGCCGGAAGGCCGTCCTCTCTTTGTGAGACAGGCAAACAGTCAGCTGACTTTGGCTAATTTTATGAAAGTACACATTGCGAGTGCCTTTGGAGCCATCCGTTTAGGAATGAATATTCTTCTCCAGGAAGGCATCAAGATTGAAGGATTGGTCGGTCACGGGGGGATTTTCAAAACACCAGCGGTGGGCCAAAGTATTCTTGCAGCAGCCATTCAAACGCCTGTCACGGTAATGAAAACTGCCAGCGAAGGCGGTGCTTGGGGAATGGCGATTCTTGCAGCATTTGCAGCTTCTGGCAAAAAAGATTTGAACCTGTATCTAAAAAATCAAGTATTTATCAACGTTGAGCATACAACACTGTCGCCAACCCTGGAAGACATGGAGAGTTATAACATTTTCATTAAACGCTATGCAGCAGGACTTGAGATTGAACGTCAAGCCGTCGAAACTTTGAAAGAAGGACTTTAAGCATGTTAGAAAAACTCAAAGAAGAAGTTTGGAGACAAAACTTGGAACTGCCCAAGCATGGCTTGGTCAAATTCACTTGGGGAAATGTTTCAGCAATGGATCGTGAATCAGGTTATTTTGTCATTAAACCGAGCGGTGTCAGCTATGAAAAATTAAAAGCTTCTGACATGGTAGTGGTTGATCTTGACAATCATGTCATTGAGGGCGATTTAAACCCTTCATCAGATACCCCGACTCATGCTGTGCTTTACAAAAAATACCCCGAGCTTGGCGGGATTGTTCATACACACTCGACTTGGGCGACTGCTTGGGCGGAATCAGGTGTTGATGTCATGCCGATGGGAACGACGCATGCGGACACATTTTATGGGCCTGTGCCTTGCACACGCTACCTGACACAAGAAGAAATTAACGCAGGCTACGAGCATGAAACTGGGAACATCATCATTGAAACCTTTATGGAACGCGAGATCGGTATTTTAGACATCCCTGCTATTTTACTCCATGGCCATGGGCCATTTACCTGGGGAAAAGATGCCGAGACCGCAGTATACAATGCTGTGGTTCTAGAAGAAGTCTGCAAAATGAACCTGCTGGCGCGTCAAATCAACAGTTACGCCACAGAACTTCCGCAGCGTGTGCTGGATAAGCACTACCAGCGCAAACACGGGAAAGATGCCTATTATGGTCAAAAATAAGATGTGAAGCAGGCTCGTTTTGAAGCGTAGAAAATTAGAAATTTGTGGCTCTGACCGTAGGTCAGGTTCACAAATTGTCTATTTTCCCCCCGCAAAAGAGGGGAAAGCGACCCGTAATCGGCTGAAGCCGAAACGGTCTGCTTACTAGCTTCAAGCCTGCTGAACTCAGTTGAAATAAGATGTGAGGCGCACCGACCTCAGTTGGAATAAGATATGAGCTGCGCCCGAAAACGTACCCAAAAAAATAAACCCAAAAAGGAGAAAAATATCGAACATGCTTGAAAAAGAATTTTGGTTTGTGACAGGATCTCAATTCCTGTACGGACCTGAAGCACTTGCCGAAGTGGAGGAAGATTCTCGAGTCATCGTCGAAAGGATGAATGCTGCAGGAAGCTTGCCCTACCCGATTGTATTCAAAATTGTCGGCACGACCGCTGAAAACATCACAGAAGTTTTAAAAGAAGCCAGCTTTGAAGACAAAGTCGCAGGCGTCATCACTTGGATGCACACTTTCTCGCCAGCTAAAAACTGGATTCGCGGCACGCAGTTGTTGACAAAACCCTTGCTGCATTTGGCCACACAATTTCTAGATCATATTCCGTATCAGACCATTGACTTCGACTACATGAACGTAAATCAGTCGGCACATGGCGATAGGGAATACGCGTTCATCAATGCCCGGCTTCACAAGAACAACAAAGTCATCTTTGGCCACTGGGATAATCCGGAAATTCAAACTCAAATTGCTAAGTGGATGGATGTCGCTGTTGCTTACGATGAATCTTACAAGATTAAAGTGGTTACCTTTGCAGACAAAATGCGTAATGTTGCAGTTACAGACGGCGATAAAATTGAAGCCCAGATCAAATTCGGATGGACAGTGGATTATTGGGGAGTTGGCGACTTAGTCAAATATGTCAATGCAGTGGATGCAGCAGAAGTTGACCAGCTTTACATTGACCTTCAAGAAAAATATGACTATGTAGAAGGACAGAATTCGCCGGAGAAGTTCGAACACAATGTGAAATATCAGCTGCGCGAGTATCTGGCCATTAAAAAGTTTATGGACGAAAAAGGCTACAGTGCCTTTACAACCAACTTTGAAGATCTTGAAGGCCTTGAACAATTACCAGGTTTGGCAGCTCAAATGTTGCTGGCTGAAGGATACGGCTTTGCCGGGGAAGGCGATTGGAAGACAGCTGCATTGGTTCGACTCTTTAAAATCATGTCACACAATCAGCAGACAGTCTTCATGGAAGATTACACCTTGGATTTGCGCAAGGGACATGAAGCGATTCTTGGCTCACACATGCTGGAAGTAGATCCGTCAATTACATCAGATCGTCCGCGTGTGGAAGTGCATCCGCTGGATATCGGCGGTAAAGAAGATCCGGCACGCCTGGTCTTTACAGGCATGGTTGCAGATGGGATCGACATTACAATGGCTGACTACGGCGATGAATTCAAACTGATTTCCTACGATGTCATCGGCAGCAAACCTGAGGAGGAAACGCCGTTTCTGCCCGTTGCAAAGCAGCTCTGGACACCCAAAATGGGGCTGAAAGCTGGCGCTGAAGCATGGATGGTGACAGGCGGCGGACATCATACTGTCTTGTCATTTAAGATTGATTCAGAACAGCTGCAGGATCTCAGCAATTTATTCGGCTTAACTTACATTAATTTGGGCTAAATTATTGGGAAGGTGCAGGGGTTATCCAATTAACAAAGGAATAATAAAAAAATAAGGAGTGAATTTCAAATGAAATTGAAAAAACTAGCTAAAGTGGCAGTATTAGCAGCTGCAGGCCTCATGGTTGCCTCCAGTCTGACCGCATGTTCTTCATCAGGTGACCGCGGCGGCTCTTCTTCAGATTCAAAACTAAAAAAAGGCGATTTAATTGGTATTTCAATGCCGACAAAAGCTGATCAGCGTTGGAACGTGGATGGTGCAAACTTAGTAAAAGAACTCAAAGATGCAGGCTTTAAGACAAAATTAGCTTATGCTAACAACTCGACTTCTCAACAGTCAACAGATATCAATAATCTCGTGTCTGCAGGTGCGAAAGCTGTTGTCGTTGCATCTGTCGATGGAACAGCGGTCGGCCCAGCCGTGAAACAAGCCGAAGACAGCGGCGCCACAGTAATTGCCTATGACCGTCTGATTATGAATACAGAATCGGTTGATTACTACGTGACCTTCCAGCTTGAGCGTACAGGTATTCTTGAAGCCAATACGATCATTGACAAGCTTGACCTCAAAAATGGCGGCGGCAAGACAACCCCATACAACATTGCACTCTTTGCGGGTTCAGATGATGACAATAATGCGCCATACTTCTTCAAAGGCGCTTGGGACTTGTTAAAACCTTATTTTGAATCAGGTCAATTAGTTGATCCTTCAGGTCTTGTTACCAAGGACACGACAAATGCTGACTGGAAGAAAATCTCCGTTCACGCTTGGGATCAGAACCAAGCTCAAAAGCAAATGGATGCCGTTATGACAAAGCTCGGCGATCAGCCTTTGGCAGCCGTGCTTTCCCCATATGATGCCATTTCACTCGGCGTAATGAAATCAATCAAGAGTGCGCGCCCTGATATGACGCCGTCCATCGCATTTGATGCAAAGAACCCGACAAACAAGTCAGCTTGGCCTGTGATTACAGGACAAGACGGAATGGACATTGCCATCACCAACATTTATTACGGTGCACAAGCTCAGACTGTCTTTAAAGATGTTTCGCTACTGGCAAAGCAGACAACTTCCATTTTGAAAGATATCGCTGATGGCAAGTCACCAAAATCAACAGATGACCCAATGAATAACGGCAACAAAGATGTTCCAACTTGGTTGATGGAATCTGTTGAATTAGTGAAAAACCCTACTGGTGAACAAAAGGACCTTCATTTCGTAGCAGATACCGGCTTCATCACAGAGGAACAGTATCAGAAAGACATTGCCGCTCCAATTATTGAATGACAAGTGAGTTGTGCAAGTCTTAAAGCTCAGAAATTAAGGAGCTAGATTCAGACGCACGAAACTAAGTTTAATAATTAATACTATAAAGAGTACAGAAGCTCATTGCGGCAGCTGACAGACAAATGCCGGCTGCCGAATAGCTTCGCTGTTGTTTAAGGAGTGTAAAAATGTCAGATTCAGATATGATTTTACAAATGCAGAACATCACGAAAACATTCGGCCCCGTAAAAGCTTTAACAAATGTCAATTTGGACATAAGACGCGGAGAAATTCACGGAATATGCGGAGAAAACGGCGCAGGAAAATCAACGCTGATGAATGTCCTTTCAGGCGTGTACCCTTACGGGACTTACTCAGGGCGCATCCTGTTCGAAGGAAAAGAATGTAATTTCAGAAAAATATCAGATTCAGAAGAGCTAGGTATTGTCGTCATTCAGCAAGAATTGGCCTTGAGTCCTTTTCTCTCAATTGCTGAAAATATTTTTCTCGGGAACGAAAAAGAGAAGAATGGTGTGATTGACTGGAATCGGACACGTTCAGATGCCATAAAAGTCATGGGACGTGTCGGGCTGATGGAGAGCCCTGAAGCAAAAATTATGGATATCGGCGTGGGCAAGCAGCAACTGGTTGAAATTGCCAAGGCTCTGTCAAAAAATGTTAAACTGCTGGTGCTGGACGAACCGACAGCAGCTCTGAATGATGAAGATTCAGCGCACTTATTGAATATTCTGCGTGATTTGAGAGAAAATCACGATGTCACATCTGTTATTATTTCTCATAAGTTGAATGAAATTGCAGCGATTGCAGATAATGTCACGATTATCCGTGACGGCTCAACAGTCGGCTGGATGGAGAATACCAAAGTGCATCCGATTAATCAGGATGAACTTATTCATAAGATGGTCGGCCGCGAGCTGACGAATCTTTATCCAAAACATGAGTCCAAACTCGGGGAGGAGATCTTCCGAATTGAGGATTGGACAATTCACCACCCGCTTGATCAGCAGCGTGTCATTGTTGATCATGCCACAATCAGCGCACGCGCTGGAGAAATTGTCGGCATTGCAGGTCTGATGGGAGCAGGACGTACAGAAATGGCCATGAGTGTTTTCGGCCGTTCCTATGGTTCAGGAATATCAGGGAAAGTTTTCATTCACGGGAAAGAAACAGATACTTCTAGCTCACGAAAAGCCATTGATGCAGGTTTAGCCTATGCTACAGAAGATCGAAAAGCATATGGCCTCAATCTTCTGCAGAATATCCGTGAGAATGCTTCTATGGCAGCTTTGCTGAAACATTCAAAACATGGCATCATGGACGACAACATTGAACGTGTCGCTGCTGAAAAATACCGTAAAGATTTTCGGATCAAAACGCCGACAATCGAAGAACGCGTGTCAAACCTTTCGGGCGGCAATCAGCAGAAAGTCGTACTGGCAAAATGGGTTATCTCTGATCCGGACATTTTGATTTTGGATGAACCGACCCGAGGCATTGACGTGGGTGCTAAATACGAAATATATGAAATCATTGATCAGTTGGCAGATGAAGGAAAAGCTGTCATCGTGATTTCTTCAGAGCTTCCAGAGCTCATCGGAATTTGTGACCGAATATATACCGTCAGTCAAGGCGTTGTTACCGATGAAGTGCCGAAAGAGAAATTTAGTCAGGAATATCTGATGAAGGGGATGACCCTAGAAAAAACTCAAGATGAGAAGGAGAATGCTTCATAATGGAAAAGAAAGAAAGTAAAGGGGGGCTGCTTGCGTCATTTGCCTCAAATGCACGCCAATACGGCATTGTTGGTGCCTTGATCGTCATCATCATTGTCTTTCAAATCTTGACTGGCGGACTTTTACTCCAGCCGAACACCGTTGTCCAGCTGATTCAGCAGAACGCCTATGTCATCATCCTGGCAGTCGGCATGGTCATGGTTATCATTGCCACACACATTGATTTGTCAGTCGGCTCGCTGGTTGGTTTTATCGGCGGCTGTGTGGCTCTGCTCATGCAGGACATGCATTTGAACTGGTTCTTGGCAATTCTGGTTGGTCTATTGATCGGTGTGGCCGTTGGTATTTGGCAAGGCTTCTGGGTGGCCTTTGTCGGCATCCCTGGCTTTATTACAACTTTGGCCGGTATGCTGGTCTTCCGCGGACTTGCGACAACGATGATTAATGCGTCAATTCCTGTTAACAACTCATCGTTCAATGCCATTGCGGCAAATTATCTGCCCAATATTCTCGGCTTCTGGGGACCTTTTGACGGCTTGACAATTGTGGTCGGCCTGCTTATCATTGCAGCTTTTGTCTGGTCGACACTCAACAACCGCAAGAAAGCAGATAAAATCGGGCTTGAAGTAGAACCGCTGTCAACGTCATATGCCAAAATTGGAATCGCTGCGCTTGTGATACTCTTCCTGACCTACGAATTTGCCTCATCAGGCAATGCGACACAGGGCGGAATTCCGATCATGCTTGTCATTGTTGGTGTTCTGGTTCTAATTTACAACTTTATCCTGACGCGAACAGTATTTGGACGTCACGTCTATGCTGTCGGCGGTAATCGTCGCGCAGCAATGCTTTCAGGTATCAACACAAAACGCGTCGACTTTGCTCTATTTGTCCACATGGGAATACTGTCAGCCATTGCAGCCATTGCGATGCTGTCGCGACTAAGTTCAGCTTCAGCGTCAACCGGAACATCATTTGAAATGGATGCCATTGCCTCCTGTTTCGTAGGCGGAACTGCCGTAACAGGTGGTATAGGTACAGTTCCAGGCGTTGTCATTGGTGCCGCAGTAATCGGTGTGATCAACCAAGGCCTATCAATCATGGGCGTCGATTCAGCATTGATTCAGACAATAAAAGGCCTCGTTCTACTTTTGGCCGTAGCAATCGACATCTACTCAAAACGCCGTAAACATTAAGATGTGAGGCAGGCTTGTTTTGAAGCGTAGAGATTTAGGGACTTGTGGTTCTGCCGTATGGCAGGTTCACAAGTCATCTAATCTCCTAGCTTCAAGCCTGCCGAACTCAGTTAGAATAAGATGTGAGGCAGGCTCGTTTTGAAGCGTAGAGATTTAGGAAAACTGGAGGAAAAGCTTTAGCTTTTTCGGAAGTTTTATCTAATCTCATAGCTTCAGGCGCCCCGAACTCAGTTAGAATAAGATGTGAGGTGCGCCCGTTTTGAAGCGTAGAGATTCAGGGAGCTTGTGCTTTTGCCTTTAGGCAGGTTCACAAGTCATTTAATCTTTCCCCCCAGAGGAGGGGAAGCGACCCGTAATCGGCTGAAGCCGAAACGGTCTGCTTACTAGCTTCAAGCGCCCCGAACATAACTGGCTAGCGTGACAAAACAGCAGAAAGGTCTCACCATGAATAAAGAGTTAAACACAACACAAAAATCACGTTTGTACGGATTGACAGCTATTGTCTGTGCGATTTGGCTCGGTCAGTCGCTGTTTAAAGCGAATCATGAGGACCAGCTGTTTTCAGTCTATAACGTCATCTTTTACATCTGTCTCCTATTAGTGATCGCATATACCGCTTTTTCCGCCTATCAAATGTGGAAGCAAGCGAAGTCAGAAGCTACAGAGTCCACACAGGACAATCCGTCTAATATCCCCAATGATTCCACCAAAGGCTAGCAAATGCCTACCAGAATCCGCTTCAATGAAAAAATGCCTCCTAATTTTAAAAAAAGCTTATGAATGATTAAATTCATGAGCTTTTAGTCGTTCTCAATAAAAAATTAGTCTTAAAACGCGTTGTGAAATTTCTCAAGTCCCCATTTATGGCTGCCGCGCTTAAGCTTTTCCATCGCCTCTTCATAATCAAACCAGTAAATTTGATTAAAATCCTCCAGCGGGGTTTTATCAAATACAACAGTGGCCAGACTGTAGATAAAAGCAGGGTTATAGTAATGCTGGTCACGGTGTGAACTATAAAAATACTCATCAGCCTGTCCAAGAAAATCCCCGATCTCGCAAGTCGCCCCGATTTCTTCGAGGAGTTCGCGTTTCAGCGCCTGTTCATGATTTTCACCCGCTTCAATCTCGCCGCCAGGCAGAAAAAAGCCCTTATTCGGCGCTTGAATCAAGCAGAACTGCTGATTTTTTTCGACAATTGCGTAAACACCCAAGCGGACTTTATAATCCGCATCGTTCGATTTTTCCCCGAAAGTAGGAATTTTTTCGCTATTCATTATTTATATTTTAACAAATTATCTGGAGAAATGTTAAAATAAATAAGATGAAAAAGTTTAATTTCAGTAAAGTGATCGTAATCGGTCTGCTCATTGTAATTGCCAGCATGACGGCCATCACCATAACGGCCAGATCTTACAGCAGTGAAAAGGAACCAAACGCATTTATCAAAGTAATCAACGACGGCACAGGAACGGCCGATGGCCTTTTATCAATGCCTGGAAATTTTATCAAATCGAGAGTCAATGACTTTCGCAACGCACTGAATGCATTTTCGCAAAATCAGAATTTGAAAAAAAAGCTTTCGAATTCCTTTGTGGACAAGCAAAAACTTGCTGCGCTTGAAAATGAAAACAAGCAATTGCGGGACGCTCTTCAGCTGCAGGAATCCTTAGCCAGTTACAAACTCATCAATGCTTTGGTCATCAATCGGGCGCCATCCAGCTGGAATGACATGATCATCATTAACAAAGGCAGCAGCTCCGGACTGGTAAAAGACACCTTGGTGATGTCGAACGGCGGCATTATTGGAATTGTCAGTCAGGTCAATATTTCCACCAGCAAAGTAAAGCTGCTGAGTAACTCAGACAATTTATTAAGCAAAATCCCTATCAAAATCGGGGACAATGCAGGCTTCCTAATGGATTTTGACAAAAAGTCAAACAGCTTTGTCATCTCCAATATGGGGAGCTTGACAGACATTTCTAAAGGTAATGACGTTGTCACTTCAGGATTAGATGGTGTGTTTCCTAGCGATCTGATGCTGGGGAAAGTTGACAAAGTCGAGACAGCCAGCTCAACATATGATGCCAAGATTTATGTAAAACCGACATCTGATTTTTATAATTTAGAAATTGTTTCCGTTGTTAGCAGACAGTAAATCTTTCCTGTTACTCGGAGCTGACGCTACATCAAAAAAGATCAAGGGGAATTTATGAGCCACTGGGCTTTCCAATTTTTCAGTCCAATCATTCTGTTTTTTCTGATATTGGTTGACAGCCATTTCAGTATTTTTTTGACTGGCATATTTTCTGCTGCGATCATTCCCGTCTCGCACCTTTTTCTGATTTTCCTGATGTACACTACTTTAAAACATCATCTAACCTATCTGATCATCATGAGCGTGCTTTTGGGTATCATCTATGACAGTTATTTTTTGGGCGTCATTGGTATTGCAGCTGCCATTTTCCCTCTGATCAGTCTTTTTCTTTACGAAATTCGCGACACTGTCTTTCAAAATCGATGGACACGTATCTTTGCGACAGTCATTATCGTCTTTACTTTCGAGATCTTCAGTTACGGGATTGAATTTGCTTTCGGTTTGACGTCGCTCGCCCCGCTGACATTTATCAGTAAAGAATTAGCTGCGTCACTTGTCCTGAATATTATCTTGGCAACCGCATTACAATGGCCGCTGGAAGCATTGTACCAAGTTGAAAAAGCTGAAAATGTCAGGAAATTTAAAAAAGACAAAAATGAAATATTCCCGTAATATCATTTTCTTCAAATTTGTGGTATAATTACAGAAGTTATTCTTATGTCGATTATTTTGGGAGGAAAAACGAACCAATGTCAATTAAGAAAAAAGCGCTTGCTGGTTTGCTCTTATCAACTGTTACCCTGTCAACACTGGCACCGATCACGCCTTTGACGCACACAAAGATTGCCTATGCCAACACAACTGACGACCAAATCGCCGCTGCCGAAGCGACCATCGCAAATGCGCAAGCAAGCTCAGCCGAGACTCAGGCTGCTTTAAATACGCTTCAGGCCTCAGTGGACGCCGCCAATGAAAAAGTAAATCAGCTTCTGGCTGAAAGTACAGCAACATCGGCACAAATCAAAGAGCTTAAAGTCACGATTGAACAACGAAGCGAGACGCTGAAAACACAAGCGCGTAATGCACAGACCAGCGGTAGTGTGACAAATTACATCAACACCATCATAAATTCCAAGTCATTAACCGATGTCGTTCAGAGAATTTCTGCCATGACACAAATGGTTCGAGCCAGCAATAACATGCTTAAACAGCAGAAAAAAGATCAAGCTGCGCTGCAGGAAAAACTCGCTCAAAACACAAAAGCTTATGGCGAGGCGAAGGAACTGCAAGATCAGCTGGAAATCCAGAAGCATGACCTAGAAGCAGCAAAGATAGCCTATAGTGCAACCATCGCTTCCACCCAGGAGGAGAAGGACCAGCTTCTGGCCAAAAAGGCTGAAGAAATTGCAAAAGCCGAAGCAGCCGCTGCCGCTCAGGCAGCTGCAGAAAAAGCAGCTGCAGAAGCCGCGGCGGCACGTGCGGCACAACAGCAGCAAAGTGCAAGTACAACTACTTCAAATAGCACAGCAAGTAATTCAACAAGTGATAGTAGCAGTAGCGTATATCACTCAATAATACCTGTTTCATACAGCAGTAATAATCCATTTCCAGCAGGCCAATGTACCTGGGGAGTATATGAAATTCTTAATGGAAACATGCCTATCTTTCAAGGAAATGCTGGGGACTGGGCAGTTAATGCGAATTCCTCAACTCCTGTTGCAGGGGCAATAATGGTCTTCTCGCCAGCAGCAGCAGGAAATGAGTGGGGTCACGTAGCAGTTGTTGACAGTGTGAACCCCGATGGAACTGTGAATATCAGAGAGTCAAATTACAATGAACAGAAATACATAACCTCTCGATCAAATGTGTCGACTGCAGGCTGTTTATTTATTATTCTTTGATAAAGCGATCAAAAAAGTACACGCTGTGTGCTTTTTTGATGTCTTCTATTGTACGTTATAGTTTTTTTGTTTGAATTTTTGTGTGACTAGACTTGAGAAGTATAATACAAATTATATATTTATATAATACATCGATCAATAATTAGGTTGACAGTTGTTATTCCGATCTTGCACACGATGTTTATTTTTTCGAAACTATTTATTTGACATTATTCTTTTTTTGTCTTAAAATACTACTGTAAGCGCTTGCCAACCAAATTAATAGGAGAAGAAATGAAGAAAAGAAAGATTATTACAGCAGCTGTTAGTGCTGCCTCAGTTTTGATGTTCTCTGGTTTCTTAGGCAAGACCGTTTCGGCTAATACGACAGTAAACAGGTACTATTTTCCTGAGTTTAGTGGGAGACATGATTGGGTGCCATTAAATGGACGAGCAGCCGTGCCGACTAAGGGGCTCGAAGGGAGAGCTTGGACAGTTCCTGATAGCGGTACAGAAGTTTATGAGCTCCTTAATCCGAACACATGGGATACACTTTTAACAACAAGCCCATTTGAAGCAAATCAAGTATCAAAAGCAGGTTGGTTAAATATTGTGTCTGGATCTTCTGTATCACTAAAGTGGGCATTTCATTCGGGTGGCTCTGTTAGTATTTATCGTCTCTACAATCCAGATGCAGGTAAACATTTCTACACAGCTAGCACATTTGAGAAGAATTCTTTAGTATCAGCAGGATGGAGACTTGAGAGCAGTAGTGTGTTTAAGGCGCTCAGTGGCGTATAATAGACACTTTGCAATTTTTATGAAACTATAAGACGAAGCTGTGAGAAAAAACTCGTAGCTTCTTTATTAATGAATTTCAATAAATGACTTCAAACATGTTCCAACAATTAATTTGAGAAAGAAAGAATTGAATATTGAATTTTAAATTCTCCTAAATAATTTACAGAAAATAAACATAATCCTCTAATTTGTTCATTATTTGGAAATAACTTTGTTTTATTCAAATTGTAATCTGTCTGTAACAGCAAATTTGGGGTTTCATGTTACAATAATGTAAGTCGTTCTCATACGGTTCTAATTCAGAAAAGAGGAAAAGAATCAATGTCCATAAAGAAAAAAGTATTAGCTGGGGTCATGTCCTCAACGGTTATGTTATCCGCGTTAGCACCAGTTACTCCCTTTGTCCATACAGTGGTCGCACATGCCAACACAACAGACGATAAAATCGCCGCCGCTGAGGCTACCATTGCAAATGCACAAGCAAGCGCAGCGGAGACTCAGGCAGCTTTAAATACAATTCAAGCGTCCGTGGATGCTGCAAATGCTAGAGTTGATCAGCTTGTAGCTGAAAGCAAAGCAACCAATGCACAGATTGAATCGCTCAGACAAACGATTGATCAGCGGAGTGAGAGCCTTAAGACGCAAGCGCGCAGCGCCCAGACAAATGGTACTGTGACGAGCTATATTAACACTGTCTTAAACTCGAAATCACTGACAGATGCAGTCCAGAAAGTGATGGGCATGTCCCAGGTCGTTAAAGCCAGCAATGACATGATGCAGCAGCAGAAAAAAGATGAAGCCGCGCTAGAGCAAAAACTTGTCGAAAATGGCAAAGCATATGATGAAGCTACCGTGCTTCAACAGCAGTTGGAAGTTCAGAAACATAGCCTAGATGCCGCTAAGGCAGCCTATGAATCAACTATCGCCTCTACACAGGAAGAGAAAGAGCAATTACAAGCAAAAAAAGCCGAAGAGATTGCAAAAGCTCAAGAGGAGGCGGCAAGACAAGCAGCAGCGCAAAAAGCCTCGGATGAAGCAGCAGCTCAACGCATCGCACAGCAACAGCAGCTTTCAACAAACACAAATACGCCTAGTAATAATACCCCAAGTAATCCCGCTCCAAGCAATAACAATAGCAGTACTGCTGATACAGTTCCTGTCAATAACAACAAGCCATCAGGCAGCGTTTCAAAACCCTCCTATAGCACAGGCAGGAACCCTTACCCAGTAGGTCAATGCACATGGGGCGTCTATGAGATCCTCGGCGGAAGAATGCCTATTTATCAGGGAAATGCAGGAAACTGGGTAGCTTATGCCAATTCCTCAAGTCCCGCTCCAGGCGCAATAATGGTCTTCTCACCAGCGGCGGCAGGAAATGATCTTGGCCACGTGGCTGTTGTTGACAGTGTGAATGCCAATGGAACTGTCAACATCAGAGAGGCAAATTACAATGGTCAACAGTATGTAACTTCTCGATCAAATGTTTCAACAGCTGGTTGCTCATTTATTATCCTTTGATAAAAAACCAAAAACGCGCGTTTGTGCGTTTTTAGTATGGGAGAACGACAGTTTTAATTAGCTGCCAAGTAATAGATACCTTTTTGAGGAAACTTAACATGTTAGAGCCAGCTTTATCTTATTTATAAAAATAGTAGAATATATAGGATTAGAATTTCCAAAAACTAACGAAAACATGGTATAATATATAATTGACTGAAATTATAGTAGCACAAGGAAAAGTGAATGCCAAATATTGTCCAAAGAATAATAGAAAACGATAAAAAAGAACTCCGTAAGCTCCACAAAATGGCGAACAAGGTTGAATCCTACGCCGATGAGATGGCTAGACTTTCTGATGAGGAACTTAAAGCCAAGACAGACGAGTTCAAAGCACGCTACAAGTCCGAGATAGAAAAGAGAGGCGAAGACAAAAAAGAAGAAATCCTCGACGATATGCTTTTCGAGGCTTTTGCTGTTTGTCGTGAAGCCGCCAAGCGCGTGCTGGGTCTCTATCCTTTCCATGTCCAAATCATGGGTGGTATTGTCCTGCACAATGGTGACGTACCCGAGATGCGTACTGGTGAAGGTAAAACCCTGACCGCAACCATGCCGGTGTATTTAAATGCACTTTCTGGAGAAGGTGTACACGTTGTCACGGTTAATGAATACTTGTCACAGCGTGATGCCGAAGAAATGGGCGAGCTCTACAACTGGCTAGGTCTGTCGATTGGCGTCAACCTGAACTCCAAGTCACCTGATGAAAAGCGGATGGCCTACGCCTGCGACATTACCTATTCAACCTCTGCTGAACTCGGATTTGATTACCTCCGTGACAATATGGTTGTCCGCAGAGAAGACCTGACACAGCGGCAGCTCAATTACGCACTCGTCGACGAAGTCGATTCCATCCTGGTTGATGAAGCCCGGACACCGCTGATTATTTCAGGTCAAGCCTCAGGTAACTCAGGGCTTTATGCGCGTGCGGACCAATTTGCGAAAACGCTGCATGGTCATGAAGAGTACGACGAAGGTGACGATTACAAGATTGACATTCAGTCGAAAACGATCTCACTTTCAGAAATCGGAATCGATAAAGCCGAGAAGTATTTCGGTGTTGACAATCTTTATGATCTGGAAAATGCAGCTCTGACTCATTTCATTGACAATGCCATTCGTGCCAATTATATCTTTTTCAACGATATTGACTATATGGTGGATGAAAACCAGGAAGTTCTGATTATTGACCAGTTTACAGGACGTACCATGCCGGGACGTCGATTCTCGGACGGTTTGCACCAAGCCTTGGAAGCGAAGATGGGCGTGCCGATTCAGGATGAAGCCAAGACTTCAGCCTCGATCACGATCCAGAATTTCTTCCGTATGTACAAGAAATTGTCAGGAATGACAGGTACGGCCAAAACCGAAGCTGAAGAGTTCCGTGAAACTTATAATATTCAGATTATCCCGATTCCTACTAACAAGCCGGTTCAACGTGTGGATCATCCGGATCTGCTTTATCCGACGCTCGAGTCGAAGTTTAATGCTGTACTGGAGGACATCAAACGGCGTCACGCAGAAGGCCAGCCTATTCTGATAGGTACTGTGGCGGTTGAAACTTCCGAGCTGATTTCACAAAAGCTGAATCAGGCTAGAATTCCGCATGAAGTGCTGAACGCCAAGAACCATTTCAAAGAAGCTCAAATCATTATGAATGCGGGTCAGCAAGGTGCGGTTACCATTGCCACCAATATGGCAGGACGTGGAACAGATATCAAGCTTGGGCCAGGTGTTGTGGACCATCCCGAACAGGAATTTCGCGGATTAGCAGTTATTGGTACAGAGCGTCATGAATCACGCCGTATTGACAATCAGCTGCGCGGCCGTTCTGGCCGTCAAGGTGATCCAGGTGTTTCACAGTTTTACCTCTCACTTGAAGATGAGTTAATGAAACGATTCGGGTCAGAACGAGTGGCGACTGTCTTGGAGCGCTTTAAGATTTCAGGCGACGATGCGGTGATCAAATCCCGCCTGATTACCAATCAGATTGAGTCTGCCCAGAAACGCGTAGAAGGCAACAACTATGACTCACGTAAGCAGACCCTGCAATATGATGACGTCATGCGTGAACAGCGAAACGTGATCTATTCACAACGTCAGCGCGTAATTTTTGCAACAGAAGACATGACACCAGAGCTGATGGGAATGTTCAGCCGTGCGACAGATCGTTTGGTTGATGACTCAGTCATAGCTGGCAGCGGAAAACTTTCTGTTGAAGCCTATAAAGATATTTTTGCCACTTTGGAAACTTCCTTCTTCCGTGAAGACACCGCCACTGAGTCAGAAATTCAGGGCATGCCTGCAGCTGATCTGAAAGCTTTCATTTTCGGAAAGATCAAAGCCATCTATAAACAGCAGATGTCAAAGCTGAGCCCAGATCGCCAAGTCGAGTTCCAGCGTGCAGTTATTCTTCGCGTCGTCGACAATAAATGGTCAGACCATATTGACCAGCTCGACCAGATGCGCCAAGCTGTTGGACTTCGCGGCTATGCACAAAATACGCCGATTGTAGAATATCAGGAAGAATCATTCAAACTCTTTAATGCGATGATTGGTGCGATCGAATTTGAAATTACCCGTTTGATGATGAAGGCGCAAATTCATGATCCTCAACAGCAGCAGCAAAGACAAGTTTATACGCAAGTAGAAGCTTTGAGGGCAGAAGCCCTTCAGCAGCAACTTCAAGCGCAGGCTCAGCTTCAGCAAATGAATCAAGAGACAATGACCATTGGTCAGCAGATGCAGCAGGAGATCCAGCCTCAGCAAATGCGTGCTGTACAGCCGGAAGTGCTTGACGGCAGCAAATTGGACTTCTCAAAAGTTGGACGCAATGACCCTTGTCCATGCGGCTCAGGCAAAAAATTCAAAAATTGCCACGGTCGGACAATGGGCGTCTTATAAGGGGAGATGTGCCGCATTCCTATATCAATGCAAATGCTTTGAAGCCCGTAATAATCAATCTGGAATAAGCAGCTTCGGCTGCTTAGTTTTTTACAAAACTGAGTTCGGCGCGCCTAGAGCTAGCAAGCAGACTCTTATCGTTTCTATGATTGGAGGTTGCAATTTATTCACTTCAAGCCTGGCGCACCTCATATCTTAATACAAAGGACAACAAATGACATTTAAAAAGTTGAGCCAAAAGATAAACGTTGATGAGCTCAAACAGGGTAGCGTTCTAAACTTCGAGCAAATCACCCGTAAAATTGAGCGCGAAAAAGAATTATACAATATCATAGCTGGTCGTGATGATCGCCTGCTGCTTGTGATTGGCCCATGCTCAAGCGATCGAGAAGAACCCGTACTTGAATATGCGCAACGTCTTGCAGAACTTCAAGAAGAAGTTAAGGACAAGATTTTCATGGTGATGCGTGTTTATACTGCAAAACCGCGAACCAATGGCGATGGATACAAAGGACTTATTCACCAGCCCAATCTAAATGAAAGTCAGGATCTTATCAATGGCCTACATGCAGTGCGGGAGCTCCATTACAAGGTTATAACGGAAACAGGGCTCATCACAGCTGACGAAATGCTCTATGTCGAGAATTTGAATTTGGTGGAAGATCTTGTCAGCTATCATTCAGTCGGCGCTAGATCAGTCGAAGATCAGGCGCACCGTTTTGTCGCCAGCGGGATTGATGCGGCTGTAGGAATGAAAAATCCGACCTCTGGAAATCTCAACGTCATGTTTAACGCGATTCACGCGGCGCAGAAGCCTCAAACATTCCTTTTTGACCACGAAGAAGTAGAAACAAGCGGTAATCCGCTGGCACATGCCATTTTGCGCGGCAGTATGGATGAAAACGGGAAAAATCATCCCAACTTTTTTACAGATAATTTGCTGGATACAATTGAAAGTTATGAAAAGCTGGAACTAAAAAATCCCTTTATCCTGATAGATACAAATCATGACAACTCCGGTAAAAAATACTTGGAGCAAATTCGAATTGTGCGGCAGACACTGCTCAACCGAAGCTGGAATGAGAAAATTCGGAAATACGTGCGCGGCTTTATGATTGAGTCTTATCTTGAAGACGGACGCCAAGATGAGCCGCTGGTATTTGGGAAATCAATCACAGATCCTTGTCTTGGTTGGGAGAAAACAGTGCGCTTGGTCCACAAAATTGCCGAAACGATTTGAAGCAGTGGACGCGCTTAAAAAAAGTATTGAAAACATGACAGGGTTTTTGAATTATTGATTTTAGTCTTTTTGAATTATTGATTCTAGTCTTTTTGAATTATTGATTCTAGTCTTCTTTTTGAATTATTGATTCTATCTTTTTGAATTATTGATTCTAGTCTTTGACAAAGTCTGTTTATTTTGATAAACTATTAATGCGCTGTTTTGGCCAGCAAGCGTGCAGGCCATTTAACAGGAAAATCTGAGGGAAGGAAATTTTAAAAATGTCAAAAGTATGTTATTTTACAGGTCGAAAGACGGTCTCAGGCAATAATCGATCACACGCAATGAACCAGACAAAGCGTCAAGTTAAGCCGAATCTTCAAAAGATTAAGATTGTTGAAGACGGAAAGATTAAGACAGTTTGGGCTTCAGCAAAGGCGCTTAAAAAGTTGCCTGCTGGCGTTACTCGCGCGTAATCATCCAGTAGTGAAACACGCTTTTTTTAAGATTGAAATCAAGCCCCTAAAGGGGATGAGCGTTCTCTAAAACAGAGTCAGCTTGGGAATATTGGCATCTGCCACCAGACAGTTCCAAAATTCAGCCGATTTCAAAGCTTCAGGCTTGTTGCACTCGATTAATCATATATTGAACCGAGAAATCGGTTTTTTTTGACGCATCAAAATCTTGATATGAATGGTTTTATTGATAAGACCAGGCGGCAAAAAAGTGATATTTCCTAGAGTGTCTAGCCCTAGATTTGACTAATTTTCTTAGAATGTGGTAAAATAAAATGATTCCAAATGCATTCAGGAAAACAAGACAGTGGCTGAATGCACCTAATGATAAAACTGCCCATCTCTCCAGAAGTTAGAAAATGAGATAAATCTTGAGCTTTCGTAAAGCTGGATTCCTGCATTTCTTTTTCTATAAAGGGCTAAAGCTATTGCAGCTTCAAGAAGCCGAAGTTCGCGTACAGCTGTTCATGCTTGCTTCTAAAGGGCAAGATTTACATCAGATTCACATCTTAATAGGAGTTTATGAAAATGCCAGTTACATTTAACACATCGAACGGCAAAGTTGAAATTTCGACAGAAGTGATTTCAACGGTTGTCGGCACATCAACAACAGAAATTTTTGGCGTGGTTGGGATGACCAGCCAGAATTCAGTGCGTGACAATGTCCGCCAAATCTTGCGACAAGATAATTACAGCAAAGGTGTCCTTGTGAAATCTGATGAAGACGGGACTACCATTGATGTTTTTGTTGTTATCAGCTACGGCGTTAAACTGTCAGAGGTGGCACGCAACATTCAGGAGCGCGTGCGTTTCAATCTTGAAAATCAGCTCGGCCTGACCAATGTCAAGGTCAATGTGAACGTACAATCAGTGAAAGTGACGGGCGAGTAACAGATGGTAGAAAAAATAAGCGGAGCGATTTTCGCTGAAATGATCCTGGCAGCAAGCAATCGCATGACTTCCCAGGCTGAGTACGTTAACTCGCTCAATGTTTTTCCTGTACCTGACGGTGACACGGGCACAAACATGTCAATGACCATCGCAAATGGTGCGAAGGAAGTGTCTGAAAAGCCTGCGGATGGCGTAGGACAGATTTCACAGATTTTATCAAAGGGACTTTTGATGGGCGCTCGCGGTAATTCTGGTGTTATTTTGTCGCAGATTTTCCGCGGTTTTGGCCAATATGCTAAAGAATATGATGAGCTGGACGGTATTCATCTGGCCAATGCCATTCAAAACGGGGTTGATGTTGCGTATAAGGCGGTAATGAAACCTGTTGAAGGAACCATTCTGACGGTTGCTCGCGGTGCGGCTGAGTTTGCGCGACGTAAATCAAATGAGACAGATGATGCAGCAGAAGTCATGGAAGCAGCTCTCAAAGGGGCAGAAGCGGCTTTAGCAAAGACGCCTGATTTACTGCCCGTCCTCAAAGAAGTTGGTGTGGTTGATTCTGGCGGTCAAGGTCTCGTTTTCATCTACGAAGGTTTCTTACAGGTGCTCAACGGTAAATATGTCCCTTCAGACACCACTCAGCCTGCAGCAATGGATGCGATGATCAGATCAGAACATGAGATGTCAGGCGTCGCCAACGCCTCAACCAGCGATATCAAATACGGCTACTGTACTGAAATCATGGTGGAATTAGGTAAAGGCCCGACAGCCAAGCAGCCTTATAACCATGAAAAATTTCAAAATTATTTGACTGGTCTGGGAAATTCACTTCTGGTTGTTGATGATGACGAAGTGGTTAAAGTCCATGTCCATACTGAAGATCCTGGCCTTGTCCTGCAGGAAGGCTTGAAATACGGGCGCCTGGTTAAAGTTAAAGTTGACAACATGCGCATTCAAAACGAGGGTGTGGCTGAAAAAGAAGTCGCGGCTCAATCTGCTGCGAATGCGCCTCGAAAAGAATGGGGAATTATCGCGATTGCCGCAGGAGATGGATTGGCTGAAATTTTCACGCAGATGGGTGTAAACAAAGTCGTCTCCGGCGGACAAACGATGAATCCGTCAACTGAGGATATTGTCAAAGCAATCAATGAGGTTAATGCCGAAAAAGTTATTATTTTACCGAATAATAAAAATATATTCATGGCAGCCAAATCAGCGGCAGAAGTAGCTGAAATCCCAGTTGAAGTGGTTGAAACAACGACAGTACCACAAGGTTTCACCTCGCTTCTCAGCTTCAATCCAAGTTTCAGTCTTGAAGAAAATAAAAAAGCCATGACAGATTCATTGTCAGACGTTGTGTCTGGTTCGGTTACCGATGCCACGCGAGACACAAACATCGACGGCATTGAGATACATAAAAAAGACATCATCGGTATGATTGACAACAAAATAATTGTGGCAACTCGTAATCTTTCAGATGCGCTGTATGCAACGCTTGAGTCAATGATTCATGATGATTCAGAAGTTGTCGCCATCTATGTCGGAAAAGACGGCAAGCGTCGTGTCGCAGATAAGTTGGTCAAAGAAGTCCAGAAACTTCACCCTGAGCTTGAATTCGAGATTCATGACGGGAAACAGCCTGTTTATCCTTACCTGATGTCTGTTGAATAATGAATTTGCGCAACATTTGTACAAACGCGAGCACTCGCGTTTTTTTTGCGCTTTGTGATAAAATGAAACATGAATAAAAAACAGAAGCTCATCCTAATTCTGCTCAGCTTTGCACTTTATGTTTCACTGGGACTGCCTGATTCGATCGTTGGTTCCGGCTGGCCAGTGATTCGTAAGACATTCAGCTTCTCCCTTGAATTTGTCAGCGTCATCACGACGCTTTCGCTCCTCTTCTCCCTTATTTCCAACTTCGCCTATGTTAAGTTGTCCTCAAGAATTCAAGAAGGCACTGTCATTTTCATGTCGATGCTGTCAATTGTGATTGCGCTCATCATCATGCTGCTGGCGCCAAATGGTCTGATTTACTTGCTCTCGATTCCATTTTTGGGCTTGGGTCAAGGGGCGATTGATGTGGCGGTGAATACAATTGTTGCGAGGAACTTTTCTGGGAAGATCATGAATTTTGTCCATGCTTTTTATGGGCTTGGTGTGACTTTGTCATCTATGGCAGTGGCCTTATCCATCCGTATGACTTCCTCGTTCCGACTGGCAGTTCTGTTGCTTCTGTTTTTGCACACGCTGGTTTTGATTTTCTTTTTAAGTCGAAAGTCTACTTTTTCGGCACATGAAAATGCTCAGAAAAAAAGTAAATCTGCAAAGGTCAGACTCTCATTCAATAATTGGCTCTTTCCGCTGTTCTATTTTCTTTATTCCATAGAGCAAGTATTCTCACTGCTGATGGCCTCGTATTTGGTATACTGCAGCTATGAAGCGGCTTTCGCGGCCTTGGTAACTGGCGTTTTCTGGTTTGCTTTGATGATCGGGCGGGTGTTCAGCGGCTTTCTGCTGGATTATTTTAAGGCAGAGTCATTTATTGTCATGCTGCTGAGCTTGTCTTTTGTCGGGACTTTGTTAATTTCCGTATTTCCTTTGGGCGCGGCTGTGCTGATCGGCTTAGGTTTTTCAGGCTTGTATCCAACTGTCATGACTTTGCCGCATCGCTATTTTCCTGATAATTTGGCGAATAAACTCGTAGCTGCCAATGTTACTGCGGCGAGCGCGGGCATATTTCTGATGCCTATTATTTTCTCTGGTCTCATTGCATTGACAAATCTTGGCTTTTTCGCATGGATTTTCGAATTCTCATTTTTAATGCTGTTTTTGGTCGGACTGCTGATGCTGCGTTTCAACAAAAAGGCAAAAGTGGCCTAAAATAAGTCAAAAAAAATGAACTGAGTAACATTCAGTTCATTTTTTTGCATGAATTAGTTGCGATTTTCCCATTTTGTAGCAGAAGATTCTCGGTCTGCGACGGAGTATTTCCAACTGTCACTTTCTGCGAAGATTTCTGGATCCTGAGCTAAGACTTGGTCGATTTGGTTGAGTTCCTGGTCTGCAAATTGAAGATTATCAAGTGCGGCAACATTTTCTACAATCTGCTCTGGACGACTCGCCCCTATCAGCGCGCTTGTAATAGGCGCAACATTGCGGCGCTTATCATCGCGTAAAACCCAAGCGAGAGCCATTTGTGGAAGTGTCTGTCCGCGGTCTGATGCGATGTCATTAAGTTCACGTACTTGTTTCAGCTTGGCTTCTGTCACGGCCTCAGCCTGTAGAGAAGCGCCTGGCTTGCGGATACGAGAATTTTCAGGGATGCCGTTCAGATATTTAGTGGTTAAGAGTCCCTGAGCCAGCGGTGCAAAGGCGATTGAGCCAGTTCCTGTGTCTGTTAAGACTTCCTGCAGACCATGCTCGATCCAGCGGTCAAACATTGAATAATTCGGCTGGTGTATTAAGAGCTTAAAGCCCATTTGCTTGGCCACTTCATAGGCCTGTCGCGTCTGCTCTGGATTGTAGGATGAAATGCCGACATAGAGTGCTTTTCCTGAATCAAGGGCAGTTTTCAGTGCGCCCATTGTCTCTTCTAGCGGTGTTGCCGGATCAGGACGATGAGAGTAGAAGATATCAACGTAGTCAAGCCCCATTCTTGTTAATGATTGATCAAGACTTGCCAGAAGATATTTACGACTGCCGAACTCGCCGTATGGTCCTGGCCACATGTACCAGCCAGCTTTAGTTGAAATTACCAGCTCATCACGCAGCCCTGCGAAATCCTCGCGCAGAATCTTGCCGAAATTAATCTCAGCCGAGCCGTCCGTCGGCCCGTAATTGTTGGCCAAATCAAAATGAGTGATTCCGAGATCGAAAGCTGTACGAATCATCTCGCGCGCATTTCCAAAATCATCCACATCGCCGAAATTGTGCCACAGTCCAAGAGAAATTGCCGGCAGCAGCAAGCCTGACTTCCCTGCTCGGCGGTAGATCATCTTGTCATAACGTTTTTCATTTGGTATATATGCCATATTTACCTCTTTTCTGACTCTATTTTAACACAATTTATTTGGCCTGAGAATAGAAGCCAATAAAATGACATTTGTCATAATAGGTTGTGACGCCAGCGACTGGTATTGCTGCATCCAAATTGATAGAATTTGAGTATAGAAAGACAGGCGTGTCTAGAAAGAAGTAGGAAAATGGAATATCTAGTTCAAATTAAAAATCTTACAAAAAAATATGGTGCAAATCTGGTGCTTGATCGGATTAATCTGGAATTGCCTCGGGGACAAATTGTTGCCTTGATCGGTGAAAACGGCGCTGGAAAATCAACACTTATTAATATCATTAACAACTTAGCACAAGCCACATCAGGGGAAGTTGTGATGAATATCTCCCGTGACAAAATCGGTGTCATGCTGCAGGGGAACATGAGCTTGAGTCGTGTAAAGGTGAGTGAGTCGATTCGACTGGCCCAATCGCTTTATCCGCAAAATATGGACTACACTGAATTATTGCGCCTTTCCACACTTGAAGTGCAGGAAAATCAGCTGATGACAAAGCTTTCGGGCGGTCAGAAACGTCGCTTGTCTTTCGCCTTGGCACTAGCGGGTAATCCTGAGCTGATTTTTCTGGATGAACCGACAACGGGGATGGATCCAGAGCGTCGTGCTAGTTTTTGGACAGAAGTTAAGCGTTTGTCGGATGAAGGGCGGACATTTTTTATCACCAGTCACTATCTGGAAGAGTTGGAAAATGTGGCTGACCGGCTGCTGCTTTTGAAAGATCGGCGCATCGTTTTTGATGGAACAATTGAGCAATTGCGCAGTCAAAATGCGCAGAGCGAGGTGAGTTTCAAATTCAGCGGCTCTTTCTTGCCGAAACTTCCAGCGGTGGTGAAAGAAAGTCAAGTTGGTGATTTTTACCGCTTGTCCACGAGTCAGACAAATGAGCTGGTCAGAGAATTGCTGCCTTATTTGGACAATATTTCAAATTTGACGATTAAGCAGAATTCGCTGGAAAACATGTTTCACGGTCTTATGGAAGACTTAGAAAGTAAAGAAGGCAAATTATCATGAAAAGATTTCTCTATCAAGTCTTAATCAACTACAAACGTGAAGTTTTCAGAAATCCCATGTTTTATGGCTTCGCGCTTTTTATGCCTGTAGCCTTCTATGTACTCTTTACCAAAATGATTAACCTGGGAATTCCAAAAAGTGCCTTGCCGGCTTTCCATCTGAGTTATTTGATCACAATGGCCGTCTACAGTGCACTGATGTCTTCAGTCATTTCAGTAGCCAACACCCTGCTGGACGACCGCGAGCATAATTTCACATTGTTTGTCGAATTATCTCCGAAGTCGAGAGTCGGCTACTACTTGGGTATGCTGCTGGTTTTTCTTCCTCTGAACGCTCTAATCGTTGTGGTTATTGCCTTAGTGGGGATTTTAGTCAATGGCGTCAATATCTCATTCACCATGTGGCTCATTCTGTTGCTCTTGCTGCCTTTACTGTCCATTCCCCTGATTATGATTGGCATTCTGGTCTCGCTGGCGGGACCTTCAAATGTTGTGAACGGCGTGGCTCAGCTTGTAACCCTACCGATGGCTTTGCTTTCCGGACTCTGGTTCCCGATTGAGAGCTTTCCTGAGTGGATGCAGAGGATTGGGCATCGCTTGCCTCCTTATCAAATTTCGACTATAATACAAGAAACGGTTGATAAAGAAAATCTTGAAATGGCCAATGTCTTTGGACTTGCTCTCTGGACGCTAGGACTTGCTGCCGCAATGGTGCTCGTCTTCCGCTATATTCGCCGACATGAATTACTGACAATATGAAAAATTTCCTTCAAAAGCATATTCTCTTCCCAAAAGATGAAGGCTTCATGCCTTATGTCTACCTTGTTTTCATGCTGCCGGCAGTTGTTCTAGCCATTATGCTGCCGCTTTTTCAAAAAATCATTTTCATTTTGCTGATACTTCTCTTTCTCAAGGCTTACCGGGACGGATTCTGGAACACGAAATATCATCCGCTTCAAATCGCGATTCAGCTGGTCATTGTGTTCTTTCTTTCCGTCAATCCCTGGTTTCCTTATTACGGGCTGCAGATTTTTACAGGTTTTGAAATCGGCTTTTCGACAGTTTCGTCTAAATTGTACAAACGCTATCTCTGGGCCTATTACCTCCTCGCTCCAATTACTCTTGTATTTCCGCTTTTCCAGGCCTATCAGGAGAATTATCCCAACACTATCGTCTGGATAGCTGTATCATTCTTCTTTATGCTCGGATGTGTGCCCTTTGCCCGCTCCATCATGAAAACTTACAGTCTCAAAAGTGAAAACAAGGCCCTTATGCAGCAAGTACGCGACCTCGAGCGAGAGCGTATCGCCTACGACCTGCATGATAACCTCGGGCAAACTTTCTCCACGATTACCCTTAAGGCTGAACTGGCCGAAAAACTACTCGAGAAAAACAAAATTTCTCAAAGCAAGAAGGAAATCTCAGAAATCGTCCAACTCTCCCGCAATAGCCTGACGCTGGTGCGGCAAATAGTGTCAGGCATGAAGCCCATCGCCATCCGGCAAGTCCTGCATGAGAAAGAAAAAGACCTTCAACTTGCTGGTGTTAAGCTGAAGACTAAAAATTTGTCTCTCACAGAGGATTGGTCTCAAGCCTGTCAGAATGCGACCTCCGCAGTGCTCAAAGAAGCCCTGACCAATGTCATCCATCATGCGCATGCAGGCGAAGTTCAGGTCAACGTTGAGCCAACAGGTTTCACAGTGATAGATAACGGCGTGGGGCTTGGAGATGCTGAAGCTTCACACGGGATAGCCAGCATGCGCCGTCGCATAGAAGAAGTCGGCGGCAGATTTCAGGTCAAATCAGAAAATGGCGTCAGAATTGAGGTAAATTTTGGAAACAACTAAGATATATTTGGCTGAAGATCAGGCCATGCTGGTTACCGCACTGGCTGCGCTGCTTGACTTGGAGGACGACTTAGAAGTCATTGGCACCGCCCGCGACGGAAAAACTGCCCTGCTTGAGATCCAGAGACTGCAGCCTGATTTAGTCATTCTCGACATCGAAATGCCGGAAATGTCAGGACTTGAAGTCGCAGCCGCTTTGCGCGAAAAATTCCCTGATTTGAAAGTCATGATTCTGACGACATTTGCTCAGGAAAGCTATTTTCAGAAAGCAGTAGATGCACAGGTCAACGGCTATTTACTAAAGGACAGTTCGTCCGAAAAACTGGTGCGCGTCATTCGGGATGTCATGGAAGGGGACACAGTTTTTGCGCCAGAGCTTGTCCGCAATGTGCTGCGCGCTGACAAGTGCCCATTTTCCCAGAGAGAACTTGAAGTGCTCAAAGCGGTCGAAACAGGCGCCAGCACCAGCGAAATCTCAAAAAGCGTCTATCTGTCTGAAGGAACTGTGCGTAATTATATCTCGTCCATATTGAGCAAAACCGGCACAAATAATCGGATAGAAGCCATCAATGTGTCCAGAGAAAACAAGTGGATTTGACGTTTAATGCGTCTCGTGTTATCATGATCGCCCTCCCAATGTTTTGCTTGATATGTTATAATTGCCTTATGAAAATAGGAATCGATAAAATCAATTTTTACGTGCCCCAACGCTACATAGACATGACAGATTTAGCTGAGGCGCGTGGTGTTGACCCTGCAAAATTCCACATTGGGCTCGGACAGGATCAGATGGCAGTGACGACCGCCAATGAAGACATCATCACGTTGGGCGCTAACGCAGCGTCTGAAATCCTGACCGCTGAAGATCGCGCAGCTATAGATTTAGTCATTGTCGGCACCGAGTCAAGTGTCGATGAATCCAAGGCCTCGGCAGTTATCCTGCACAACCTGCTGGGTATTCAGCCTTTTGCGCGTGCTTACGAGATCAAGGAAGCCTGCTACAGCGGAACTGCAGCTCTAATGATGGCCAAGCAGCACGTTGAGGCACATCCTGAGCAGAAAGCGCTCGTCATTGCGGCAGATATTGCCCGCTATGGGCTGAACTCCAGCGGTGAGCCTACTCAAGGTGCGGGTGCTGTTGCCATGCTGGTATCTGTAAATCCAAGCATTTTAGCTTTGGAGGACGACTCCGTGGCGCTGAGCCAAGACATTTATGATTTCTGGCGGCCGACTGGTGAGGCATTTCCGAGAGTGGAGGGCAAGCTCTCCAATGAGACCTACATTGACAGCTTCTCACAAGTCTGGGACGAGTATAAAGTTCGGACTGGTCTTGATTTCAGCGATTTTGCCGCTCTGGCCTTCCACACACCTTACACAAAGATGGGCAAAAAGGCACTGCAGCCGCAGACAGACGATGCGCATCTTTTTGCCGAGTTTGAAAATGCGATTGCCTACAATCGCCGCGTGGGGAACCTATACACAGGTTCGCTATATTTGAGCCTCATCTCCCTGCTGGAAAACTCAACGGATCTGAAAGAAGGTCAGCGCATCGGACTCTTCAGCTACGGCTCAGGTGCCGTGGCAGAATTCTTCAGCGCGAAACTCGTTGACGGCTTCGAGCAGCATCTCAGGACTGAGGAACATCGCAAACTGCTGGATTCACGCCAGAAACTGACGATTGCTGAGTACGAGCAAGTTTTTACCTCAAAAGAAATCTTGCCGAGCGATGAAAAATTCAGCCTAAGTGAAATATCCGGCGGCGTCCGCTATTATAATTAAGATGTGAAGCGCGCCCGCAAAGAGGCGCCGAACTCTGTTTAGATCAAGTTTGACCAATCAAAAGCCGCAAATCTATCGTGGCTTTTTTTGGCGGGTTTTTCAGAGCTGCGGACTTGACCTTTTCAGAAACGGCCCATTCCAGAGGACTCATTTCCAGAAAATCTTTCCGCAGCTTTTCTGGAATTGTGAATTCATAATGAATTTCTTTTTGCTCAAAATTCGGAAATTCCTGCGAAAAACGTGAAACAACTGCGGAATTGTCGTGATTGAGTGTCATTCCATAAGACTGTCGCAACTCCTGCAGATAATACTTATCGGGCAGCACCTTAATTAGGCGGCCGCTGGCAGGTAAAACCCGCCTGAATTCTGCATAATTTGAGGGGGTCAGGATATTCAGCACAGTTGTCATTGAATTGTCCGCAAATGGTAAATTGGTTAAATCTGACAGGCTGAAAAAAGCTGTCATATCGAGTTCGGTGGCCATCTCAA
This sequence comes from Streptococcaceae bacterium, assembly GCA_031285775.1. Taxonomy (GTDB): domain Bacteria; phylum Bacillota; class Bacilli; order Lactobacillales; family Streptococcaceae; genus Lactovum. The sequence continues at coordinate 34,939 of JAITVN010000054.1, forward strand.
TGCCGTCTTTGGCAATGTCGAAAGCAAATTTTTTGCCCCTTTCAAAATTCAGCAGCTGCAGAAAGCTTCCCTCGCCTGTTCCCACATCCAGCAGGCAATCTCCTGTCAGCAGAGCTTGTATTTCAGCCAGCAGTCCCTCGTACATTCCGCTCTGAATCAGGCGTCTGCGGGGCTCAAACATTTTTCGGGTGTAATGTTGTGTGTCTGGCGCTGTTTGCAGAAAATTCACGTAGCCTTTTTTGTTTAAATCGTAAGTATGATGATGCGAAGGACAAATGAGCGAATGATCTGCCAAGGCAAGCACATCGTGACAAATCGGGCATCGCAGTTTCTGAACATTTTCAGCCAAAAAAAGCCTTGCCCTTTCAATCTTTTTTAACATAGAAATATCATAGCACAAAAATGCGCAATCTTGCTAAAAGTCCTGAAATATGGTATAGTAATACAAATTGAATAAGGTCTCTGCAAGAAGAGTAAGCCGATGGAAATTATGAGGGAGCACGAGTCACAGACTGGAAACTCGGGCAATGAAAATCAGCTGAAGTTCGCTTGCCTGTCAAGAGACAAACTAATTAAGTTAAAAAGCAGGATGGTACCGCGGTTTCGCTCCTTTTTCCTTTATGGAAATAGAAGTAAATCGTGTTTTTTATATTTACCAGGAGAAAATAAATGTCATCGTTACAAGAAAGAATTGAAGCACTTAAAACACAAGCATTGGCGAGTTTGCCGAAGCTTTCAGATGAATCGGCCCTGAATGATTTTCGGGTATCAATTCTCGGAAAAAAAGGCCAACTGACCGAAATTTTGAAAGGAATGAAGGACCTTTCAAATGAAGAGCGTCCCATAATTGGTGCGCTGGCAAATGATTTCAGAGATAAAATCACAGACTTGATTGAAGAAAAAAAGCAGGAACTTGAAAGCTCAAAGCTAAATGCGGAACTCGCCCATGAGACGCTGGATGTGACGCTTCCTGGAAATATGCACCATAAGGGAACTCGCCACATTCTTACCCAAACTGAAGAAGAAATTGAAGAGATTTTTCTTGGAATGGGCTATGAGATTGTGGACGGTTACGAGGTTGAGACGGATCATTATAATTTCGAGCGCATGAATTTGCCGAAAGATCACCCTGCGCGCGATATGCAGGATACATTTTATATCACTGAAGATACTTTGCTGCGGACGCATACATCGCCGATGCAGGCGCGTTCGATGGATGCGCACGACTTCAGCAAAGGCGGTCTGCGGATGATTGCGCCGGGTCGTGTTTATCGTCGCGATACGGATGATGCCACGCACAGTCACCAATTTCATCAGATTGAAGGCCTTGTTGTGGATAAAAACATTACCATGGCCGATCTCAAGGGCACGCTTGACTTAGTTATGAAGAAAATGTTCGGTCAGGATCGTAAACTGCGCTGGCGTCCAAGCTATTTCCCCTTTACTGAGCCGTCCGTCGAAGTTGACATCAGCTGTTTCAAATGCGGCGGTGCCGGCTGCAATGTCTGCAAGCACACAGGCTGGATTGAGATTCTGGGTGCTGGCATGGTGCATCCGAACGTGCTTGAAATGAGCGGGCTGGATTCTAAAGTCTACAGCGGCTTCGCATTCGGAATGGGACAAGAACGTATTGCCATGCTGCGTTACGGAATTAATGATATTCGCGGATTTTATCAGGGCGATTTGAGGTTTTTGAAGCAGTTTGCCTGATTTCAATAGAAGAATAAAAGAGAGAAATTTATGCTAGTAAGTTATAAATGGTTAAAAGAATTAGTACCTGGTTTGACAGCCAGTGCAAAAGAACTGGAAGAAAAAATGTCTATCACAGGCATTGAAGTTGAAGGCGTGACATCTCCTGCAGCTGGTTTGTCAAAGCTGGTTGTGGGCGAAATTCTGTCAGCGGAAGATATTCCTGAGACACACCTTCATATTTGTCAGGTTAATGTTGGTGCTGAGTCGGTTGAGCCGCTGCAGATTGTCTGTGGGGCACCGAATGTGCGTGTCGGGATGAAAGTGATCACGGCTCTGGTTGGGGCACGCATTGGCGGAGGCGTGAAAATCAAGAAAGGGAAAATGCGCGGCGTAGAAAGTCTGGGTATGCTCTGTGCGCTTGATGAGCTGGGTGTGCCGGCTGATATCAATCCGATGAAACATGAAGAGGGCATTTACGAGATGCCTGCGGAAGCTGTGCCAGGTGAGCCGATTTTTCCTTATTTAGACATGGATGATCAAATTGTAGAGTTGTCCATTACGCCTAACCGTGCTGATGCTCTGTCGATGCGTGGTGTGGCTTATGAAGTCGGCGCGATTTATGATCTGCCGGTTGATTTGCATGAGCCGCATTTGCATGAAAGCCTGCATGAAGGAACGAAGAGCGCTGCTGACGTGGTTTCAGTGAAAGTGGAGACGGATAAAGTTCCGACTTATAAGATTCGGCTGATTGAGGGCGTGAAGATTGCTAAGTCGCCGCTCTGGCTGCAGAATCGTCTGATGAGCGTGGGCATTAAGCCGATTAACAATGTGGTTGATGTGACCAACTATGTGCTGATGTATTATGGGCAGCCGTTGCATAGTTTCGATTTCGACAAGTTCGGTGCCAGTGAAATTCTTGTCCGTCAAGCCCAGAATGGTGAGAAAATTGTGACATTGAACGGCGACACACATGAGCTGGCAGAAAGTGACATTGTCATCACTGCCAATGGACAGCCTGTCGCTCTTGCTGGTGTCATGGGCGGGCTGGATTCAGAGATCACAGACGGCACAAGCACTGTGGCGCTTGAATCTGCTATCTTTGACGGTCAGTCCATTCGTAAGACTTCTCAGAAGTTTAATCTTCGTTCTGAGGCTTCCTCGCGCTTTGAAAAAGGGATTAATCAGGCGACAGTAAGTGAAGCGGCAGATTTTGCTGCTGCGATGATTGTGGAGTTGGCTGGCGGCACTGTTCTTGACGGGATTGTTGAATCAAATGATTTTCAGCCTGTGCTGCCGAAAGTCTCCATCAGCTTGAGCCGCATCAATGCAGCTCTGGGGACGGATCTCTCGCTTGCTGAAGTCAAGTCTATTTTCGAAGCGCTTGGTTTTGGACTGGAAATCGAGGGTGAGAAGTTTACCTGCGAAATTCCTGCTCGCCGTTGGGACATCACGATTGAGGCTGACCTGGTTGAAGAAGTGGCGCGTCTCTATGGCTATGATAAGCTGCCGACAACGCTGCCAGCCAGCGACAATGCGGGCGAGCGCACCCCAATGCAGAAGCTTCGCCTCAAAGTCAGAAGTCAATTGGAAGCAGCAGGACTTGATGAGGTCATTGGCTACAGTTTGACGACAGCTGACAAAGCGGTGCAATTTACCGCTCACAAGGACATGACACCAACTACACTGATGCTGCCGATGACAGAGGATCGCAGCACACTGCGTGTCAACATGATCACAAGCCTGCTAGACATTGTAAATTACAATCAGAATCGCAAGAACTCAGATTTATCAATTTATGAAATCGGGAACATTTTTCTGCCTTCAATCAGTGATGATGGGCGTCCAGATGAGTGTCCAACACTGAGCTTTGCTATTTCGGGGAATGTTGAAAGAAAAACTTACGCTCACAAAGCTGTATCAGCTGACTTTTATTATGCTAAAGGCATCGTGGAGAGCTTACTGACAGATTATGACAATGTTGAGTTCCTAGCTGATGGCCAGATAGCTGAGATGCATCCAGGTCGTACTGCTAAAATTCTTGTCAATGGTCAGCCCATCGGCTTTGTCGGACAAATTCACCCAGTCGCGGCCAAAGCTTATGATATCAAAGAGACTTTCGTAGGCAGCCTTGATATGGCAGCACTTCTGGAGCATTCTCCTAAACAACCTGTCTTTACAGAAATTCCAAAAATTCAGCCTGTCACGCGTGATATTGCGATGCTGGTAAAAACTGATGCCGCAAATGCAGACATTGTCAAAGTTATTGAAAGCAGCGGCGTAAAGCGATTGACTGACATCGAACTTTTTGATGTTTTTGAAGATGCCTCCCTTGGCCTAGGCGTCAAGTCAATGGCTTATACACTGACTTTCCAAGCGCAGGAGCAATCTTTGACTGACGAAGAAGTGAACAAAGCGATGGCCAAAATTTCTAGAAATCTAGTTGATAAGCTGGATGTCCAAATTCGCTGATCTGTTCAGCGTGAATCTGCTTTGAACTTTCCATTCGCGAGGCCAAACTCTGCAATTTTGCTAAAAAAGAGAAACTATGGTAAAATCTGGCTGAAAGATACTTTAATATTTGTAAATGAATTATTTCAATAAAAAAACTGTAAAAATAATGTCCTTAGCCCTGGGTACCTTAATGGTCTCAGGCATTTTGGCAAATCAGCCATCAGTTTTAGCTGAAACTTCAACCGAACAGCAGATCTCTGACTATAAGAAAAAACTGGATGATTTAGCTGCTCAACTGACCCAAAACACGATGGATTCTGCAAAACTGGAAACAGACTTGGCAGCTCGAAAGGTCGTCGTTGCAGACCAGATGCGAAGTGTGCAGCTGAATTCTCAGTATGCAAACACGAACATCCTTTATCAGATATTTTTCAACCATCTTTCACTTGAACAGGCGGTCGCCATGACGCATGTTGTCAATCAGTCGATTGCCAGCGTTGAAAGATTAAAGCGAGATGAGGCCAGACTGGCTCAGGAAAAAAAGGACATTACAGAACAGGAAGCCCAAGTTCAGGTTGTGCTTGATACCTTGTATTCGAAATTCAATCAGGAACTGGCTGATGCTGAAGCTGCCAAACAAGCGGTGCTGGCGACACAAGCTGAAGCTGCCAAGAAAGCTGCACCAGCTGCAACTGCGTCAAATGCGATTGCTGTTCCTGTCCCTGCCCAGCCTTCTGAAAGTGCGGCCAGCACGGCAAGTTCTTCAGCTGCACCAAGTTCATCAACCTCTTCAGCTTCATCAAGTTCATCCAGCGCATCAAATGCGTCATCATCCGCGCCATCCACTCCCCCAGAAAGTTCGACACCGCCGGTAAGTGCTTCGAACAGTTGGGCAGATTGGCCGCCTGCAGTGGCCGCCCAGTATGTTTCCAACGGGACAGGCGTCTCAGCAAAATGGTGGCTGACCATTCTCTACCGTGAATCTGGAGGAAATCCGACAGCGGTAAATCCTGCTTCGGGCACTTACGGCTATTTTCAAATGAATGGATCCGCTCACGGCGGGATTGATTACGCGGCAATGAGTCCCCAGCAATACTTGGATGCAGTCATTGGACTTTATCAGTCACAAGGGGCTGGTGCTTGGGGAGAGACAGATTACTAATAATTTATATGTAGAGTTTTTCATTTTTGAGAAGCTCTTTTTGTAAGAATAATCTAGGGAATTTATCAGGAAAAGCTTCGGTAGATTTTTGCCGTAAATAGTGACTCAAACTTAACTTTCTAAAAAATGATTGACAATGGAACCTGCTGAAAAAGTCACTATCTGAGTAAAATAGATAGTGATTTTTTAGTATAATAGAGTTATCAAGCCACAGGCGGTTCATATGATAAAAACAGGACAAACCACACTCAGCTCTT
>JAITVN010000073.1 GCA_031285775.1 Streptococcaceae bacterium
TAGAGCTCGAAGCACTGCTTCGAGGTTGCGGATAGAGATTGACGGAGTCAATCCTTCCTTACAAATGCTCTACTCGGGTAAACGTAAGAAAGACACTGGAGTCAACAGCTCACAGTAACTCACTATTAGACTCCTTAGCTCAGTCGGTAGAGCATTTGACTTTTAATCAAAGGGTCGCGCGTTCGAGCCGCGCAGGGGTCATGGATTAACAGCACTGCTTTGTTAATTCGCGGATTTGGCGGAATTGGCAGACGCGCTAGATTTAGGTTCTAGTACCGAGAGGTGTGGGGGTTCAAGTCCCTTAATCCGCATAGTTTATTACTTTTGATAAACAAAGTATGCTAGCAAGTAGTAAAATTAAATAAAAGTGCTAAATAAAGTACTCAACCAGTACAAAATTAGCCGACTTAGCTCAGTTGGCTTTGATAAGCCGGTGGCTTGTCGAAGGTACACGGAATAAGGAAAACGTAGTTTTCCACCTTACTACCGAGTAATAAAATTAAATAAAAGTGCTAAATAATGTACTCAATCAGTACAAAATTAGCCGACTTAGCTCAGTTGGTAGAGCATCTGATTTGTAATCAGAGGGTCGCGTGTTCGAATCATGTAGTCGGCAGTTGAAACTTCAAAATTATTGAAAGTTTCAAACAGAAGTAGTAAAATATAACTTGTGCGAACGTAGCTCAGGGGTAGAGCTCTACCTTGCCATGGTAGAGGTCGCGGGTTCGAATCCCGTCGTTCGCTTTTTGAACAGGTATGTGCCTGTTTTTTTATTTCTAAAACCCGAACAATTAAGAATTATTTTCAGAAAATAATCATCTTAACTTTGCTTATTTTTCTAGTTTTTCTTAAAATGATACTGTACTTTCAAAGGCCGAAGGCCGTTTAAGGAGATAATATTGGATAAATTTTTCAAATTGAAGGAAAATGGCACGACGGTTTCAACTGAAATCATGGCAGGTATCACGACTTTTTTTGCGATGTCATATATCCTTTTCGTCAATCCATCTATTTTAGGCTCAACTGGTATGCCTGTGCAGGCAGTTTTTCTGGCTACCATTCTAGCGTCTATTGTTGGGACTGTCGCAATTGGTCTGATTGCCAATGTGCCCTATGCTTTGGCACCCGGCATGGGGCTGAATGCTTTTTTTGCCTACACGGTTGTCATGTCGCTGGGTTACACCTGGCAAGAAGCGCTGGCAATGGTTTTTATCTGCGGGATCGTAAATATCATCGTCACGTTCAGCAGCATTCGTAAAGCCATTATCCTCGGTATCCCTGAAAGCCTTCAGCAGGCCATCGGCGGCGGTATCGGTATCTTCATTGCCTACATTGGTATCAAAAATGCTGGTATTTTGCAGTTTATTGCAGATCCTGGCACATATACAGATAATCACGGCACCATTACAGCAAACTCGTCCATTGTGCCTGGCTTGGTAAATTTCAATAATACCGGGGTTCTAGTAGCCCTCATCGGTATTGTAGTAACGATGTTCTTTGTGTTGAGAAAATGGAAAGCTGGCATTCTATTGTCTATTCTTGTGACCACAGTGGTTGCAATTCTGACAGGCGTAGTTAAAATAGATTTGAACACACTGTTTACTCAGAACAATCTGGGCACAGCGATTGATCAGATGGGACAGACTTTTGGTGCTGCCTTTGGTCCGAAAGGCTTTGGCACACTTTTCTCCAATCCTAATAAGTACATCGAAGTGCTGATGACCATTCTGGCATTCGCACTGACTTCAATTTTTGACCCGATTGGAACCTTCATTGGTACAGGCCGCTCAACTGGAATTTTCACAGATCAGGATTTGAAAGACATGGAGAGCTCTCACGGATTCAGCTCAAAAATGGACAAGGCTCTGTTTGCAGACATGATTGCGACACCTATCGGGGCGATCTTTGGGACATCAAACACCACTGTGTATGTGGAGTCTGTGGCGGGCATCGGTGCCGGCGGAAGAACTGGTTTGACCTCTATCGTGACAGCGATAATGTTTGCGATTTCATCACTCTTCCTTCCGCTTCTTTCCATCGTGCCGACTCAAGCGACTGCGCCGATTCTTATTGTAGTGGGTACCATGATGCTAGGCTCCTTCAAGAATATCGAGTGGACCGATCTGGGCGAGGCCATCCCAGCTTTCTTCGCTTCCGTTTTCATGGGTCTCGGCTACAGCATTTCCTACGGCATCGCGGCCGGTTTTATCACCTATATTTTCGTTAAGGTTTTCAAAGGAAAAATTCGTGAAATCAAGCCTGTCATCTGGGTTGTGGCCATCCTCTTTGTGATCAACTTCGCCGTGTTAGCCATTCTTTAACAGCTGCCCCAACAGATAAGTCATTCCAAGTGTCAGAATGTACATATATCAAAGTCCTCCCTGCTGAATTCGCAGGGATTTTTGTTACAATAGATACATGGAAGATTTGATAGTTCCCATCGTATTTTTAATCATCACGCTATTGTTTGTCCTGCTGACTTTTTTGATCTATCGCAAATCCTGGCGACTTAAGGATCTGCGTACTTTGAGACTAGGGCGGCTGGTTTTGTGGAGCCAATTTTTCGGCTTCATTGCTGTCAACTGTGCCGTACTGACAGCTGCCTTATTCAGTACTACAAAGGCAGATGCCATCATCTGGTCGCTCCTCATTGAGGCAGCTCTGCTGTTTATTGCGCCATTTTTTATCAGTAGCTTCATCGTCATCAGTATCATCGTCCTGACCATCAAAATGTGGCGCCGCGAGTCGAAATCCATTGCCAATCTGCTCTTACCCATTACCATGATTGCTTTCTTTATACTAAGTCTCCTCTTTGTTTTCATTGATGGGCTGCCAAGCACGCATTGGGGCTGGCTGCAAGTGCTGGCCACAGTTTACCCGATTTTGGCGATTTACCTGACCTGGCAGTTTCTGGTCTTCTACGTTTCAAGTCGAGCTTACGGCAGACGTGCGAAGAAGTTCAGTGCACACTATTATGTTGTGCACGGTGCAGGCTTGGTCGGCGGCCAGAAAGTCGGTCCACTGCTTGCGGCACGTATTAAATCTGCCTACAATTCTGCAAACAGTGATACAATCATCGTTTTATCCGGCGGAAAAGGCGATGACGAGCACCTTTCGGAAGCCCAAGCCATGCAGAATTACCTCGTGGAGGCGCTCGGTTTCCCCAAAGCACGCACTTTGCTGGAGGATCAGTCGCGTACAACTTATGAGAATCTCGTCAACTCTGCTAAACTCATTAACGACAAGTTCCTGATATTTACCTCTGATTACCACGTTTTCAGAACTGTCCTTTTTGCAGCGCATCTGAAACTTGATGCCCAAGGCGGCAAAGGCGGCAAAACAGCACTTTATTACCGTGTTCCTGCCTTTCTGCGTGAATTCATCGCCGTGCTGAACTCGCAGCGTAAGAAGCACATCATCATCGTCACTTGCATCGTTGCCATCTTCGTCATGTTCTCAATCCTCACAGTAATTAATTCATTGTACATTAATCGATAAAAAACACGAAAACTTGAAACATTTTCGTATTTTTTGCGTATATATAATTAAGGGGATGAAATGCTTGTAGCTCAGAATGAAAATCGTGAATTGATCAACTTATTGGATGAAATGCCAGATTCTGGACAGCGCTTCTTTTGCCCAGCTTGTAAATCGGAGGTTCGCTTGAAATGCGGCTTAGTCAAGATTCCACATTTTGCACACATTTCTCTGAATAGTTGTCACAGCTGGACTGAAAATGAATCTGCGGAGCATTTGGGGCTGAAAAAGGAGTTGTTTGCTTGGGCAGTGTCAGACGCGAAAGTAGAAGTAGAAAAATATCTTCCGGAGCTTGGGCAAACACCTGATTTGCTTATTAATGATAAGATTGCTATCGAGGTTCAGTGCTCCAGATTGTCTGTCAAGCGGCTCTGGGAGCGGACTCTGAATTATCGGAACAATGGTTATGTGGTCTTTTGGTTGATGGGAAATAGCTTGCAGCTTGGAAAAACACTCAATCCTTTGCAGAAAGATTTGCTGTATTATTCAGAAAATCGCGGTTTTCATTATTGGGAATTAGATATTAAGCGCTCTTGTTTACGTTTGAAATACTTGATTCATCAAAATTTGCACGGCCAGCTCGCCTATTTGACGGAAGAATTTTCTTTTGGCGGGCAGGAATTTTTGGAAATACTCAAAAAACCTTATTCAGCACAGATTCTGAAAGAGTTGAAAGTTAGCAATGACAAGGAGATTCATAAATATATCCGAAGGCAGCTTTATCATAGAACTTTGTACTGGATGAGGCTGCAGTCCAGATATTACTCGGAAGGAAAGAGTATTTTGAATGAAAAATTCTCTCGGCAGTGGATGCCTCCAGGCTTAGATATCTTGACTCGGCAGAACACTTCAAGATTCTGTCAAATCACTCAAGACATAGCCAGTTATTATCAGAATTTTCTAAAATATTCTACTGAAAATCTCTACCCACCGCGATATTATGCTATAATTAACCAGAAAAAAAGATGATGGATAGAAAGAGGGACAGATCAATTTTGGAACTTGAGACATATGCAGGACGTGCAAACCCGATGATGCACCGGCCGATTGTAAAGGAAGAAGTGCTTGATTTTATGCGGACGCGTCAAGACCAATTGACAGGTTTTCTGGCTGAAATTCAGCAGTTTGCAGCAAATAACAATATTCCTGTTATTCCGCAGGAAACTGTGGTCTACTTCCAATTCATGTTATCAAGCTTGCTGCCGGAGAAGATATTGGAAATTGGTACAGCCATCGGTTTTTCAACATTATTGTTTGCTGAAACCTGTCCCAAAGCAAGAATCACGACGGTTGAGCGTTATGAGGAAATGCTCAGCATTGCTCGTACAAATTTTGCTGAATATGATCAGCGTGACCAGATTCAATTGATTGAAGGCGATGCTGCAGAGATTTTACCGAAACTCACAGAACAGCGTTATGACTTTATCTTTATGGATTCGGCCAAAACACAATATGTAAAATTTCTGCCCTATCTTTTGAACAATTTGTCAGAAAACGGTATTCTCGTAATTGATGACGTTTTTCAAGCGGGTGACATCACAAAGTCCTTAAAGGAATTGCCTCGGCGACAGCGTAACATTACAAAGGGTTTGAATTCTCTTTTTGATGCGGTCTATGCGGATGAGAAGCTGCAGACAATGCTTTTGCCGCTTGGTGATGGCCTATTGCTTATCAAGTGCAAAAAAATCGGAGCTGTGATATAATAAAAAAGGCTGACTATTGGCATTTATATTAATGTATTGTTTCGTGAATTGCAGCGCTTATGTGCAGAGTTTAGAAAGCAGTGCATTTAGACGGGCATTCAAAAAAAAGGAGTGCTTAAATGCTGATGTCAAGCTTACGAGATAAAGGAGCAGATACTTGAAGCTTAAAAAAATAATTCTGGCTGCAGCTGTGGGACTTTCACTGTTTGGGCTGACAGCGTGTACAAGCTCAAAAGGCCCTGGCACGAAAAATGTCGTGACGATGAAAGGCGACACGATTGAGGTCATTGATGTCTACAATGAGGGGGTCAAGTATCCGACACTGGGCACAACTCAATTGGTACAGAACCTGACTTTCAGCAAGATTTTCGAGAAGGATTTAGGTAAAACTGTGACAAATAAGGAAGTTATGGCACAGTTTGATAAAGCAAAAGATCAATACGGTGATAGCTTGGATAGTTATTTACAGCAGGAGGGGCTGACTCAGGAAACTTACAAAGAGTCCATTCGCTTGAAGCTGCTGCAGACGGCTGCGATTGACAAAGAGATTAAGGCCACACAGTACACAGACGATGCGATCAAGAAAGCCTGGGAGACTTATTATCCTGAGGTTGATACTTACATTTACAGCTCTGTTACAAAAGATGATGTTCAGAAACAGCATGATCAGGCTGCCAGTGATTTTGCAGCTTTCAAAAAGACCGCGGATTCTTCAGGACTTGAACAGAAATTTGACAGCTCAAATACGACAATTCCGCATGAAGTACAGGAGGCAGCCATCAAATTGACAGACGGTCAGAGTTCTGAGATCATCCCAGTTCAAGCAGATTCTACAGGGACGACGACCTATTATTTTGTTTACATGATTAAAAACCCTGGTAAAAATGCAGCAGATATGTCAAAATACAAGAGCCAAATCAAAAATTATATCAAGGTAACAAAAGAAAATGACTCAGCTTATACAGCTGGTGTCATGAAAACTTATCTGACAAAGCATAATGTGACCGTAAAAGAGAAAGCTTTAAGCAATATCTTCTCAAACTTCACAGGTGCAAGTTAAGAGATTATAAATAAAACTGACTTTAGAGAGCTGATGGGTGGTGAAAATCAGCAGTCAGAAGTGCTTACAACTGAATGAGATGACAGCCCTTCGAGGCTTGTCTGTTAAGGAATTGAGACGACTCAGTCGTGAATGAGGGTGGTACCGCGTTTTTTGCACGCCCCTCACTTTACGGCGGAGTCTATTTATTTTTAGAAAAATCATAAAATAAAGGAACTAAATGAAAAAACTTACATCTGCAGAAACTCGCCAAATGTTCTTGGACTTTTTTAAGTCTAAGGAACATGCGGTGGAGCCTGCGCAATCACTTGTGCCAGTCAACGATCCAACCTTGCTTTGGATTAACTCAGGCGTGGCAACTTTGAAGAAATACTTTGATGGCTCTGTTGTACCGGAAAATCCGCGTATTACGAATGTTCAGAGAGCCCTTCGTACTAATGATATTGAGAATGTCGGCAAGACGGCCCGCCATCATACCATGTTTGAGATGATGGGAAATTTCTCAATCGGCGATTATTTCCGGAAGGAAGCCATTGCTTACGCCTGGGAATTGCTGACTTCACCTGAATGGTATGATTTTCCAGCTGAGAAGCTTTATGTGACATATTACCCGGAAGACAAAGACACCTATCAGCGCTGGATTGAAGTCGGCTTGCCAGAAGATCATCTGGTGCCGATTGAGGATAATTTCTGGGAAATTGGCGCAGGTCCCTCAGGTCCTGACACAGAGATATTCTTTGACCGCGGCGAGGCTTATGATCCTGAGAGCATTGGTCTGAAGCTGCTGGCTGAGGATATTGAGAATGACCGTTATATTGAAATTTACAATGTGGTCCTGTCGCAGTTCAATGCGGATCCGGCTGTGCCTCGCGCTGAATACAAGGAGCTGCCGCAGAAAAACATTGATACAGGCATGGGTTTGGAGCGCATGGTCTGCATCATTCAAGGCGGCAACACGAACTTTGATACGGATCTCTTCCTGCCGATTATTCATGAAATTGAACTTTTGTCAGGCAAGGTCTATGATCCGACTGGCGATGACATGAGCTTCAAGGTTATCGCGGATCATATTCGTGCGCTCAGCTTCGCAATTGCAGATGGTGCGCTTCCCGGCAATGAAGGTCGCGGATATGTGCTTCGCCGCTTGTTGCGTCGTGCGGTCATGCATGGCAAGCGTCTGGGCATTCAAGGAAAATTCCTGAGCAAACTTGTGCCTGTTGTCGGAAAAATCATGCAGAGCTTTTATCCAGCGATTCTTGAAAAGACCGACTACATAGAGAAAATCATTGAGCGCGAGGAAGAGACTTTCCTGCGCACAATTGATGCCGGCAGCAAGCTCCTTGACGATTTGCTTGAGAAACTTGAGAACGAAGGCAAAACAGAAGTTGATGGCGCAGATATCTTCCGACTTTACGACACTTACGGTTTCCCAGTTGAATTGACTGAAGAAGTCGCGGCAGATGCAGGTTTCGGGATTGATCACGCAGGTTTTGAAGCCGAAATGAAGCAGCAGCAGGAACGTGCACGTGCCGCAGCTGTCAAAGGCGGCTCAATGGGCGCGCAGAATGAAACCTTGCAGTCAATCAAAGTTGACTCCGAATTTCTATATGAAACACATCAAGCCAAAGGAAAATTGCTGGTTATTGTCCAGAATGATGCCAAAGTTGATGAAGCTGTCGGAGAGGCTCAGCTGGTCTTCAGCCAGACGCCATTTTACGCTGAAATGGGCGGTCAGGTGGCTGACCACGGCGTCATCAAAGACATGGCTGGAAATATCGTTGCCACCGTCAGCGATGTCCAGCACGCACCGAATAAGCAGAATCTGCACAAAGTTGAGATTGTTGATAGAATGTTCGTCGGCGAGACTTATCAACTGGAAATAGATGAGATCCGCCGCAATGAAGTGATGAAGAACCACACGGCGACTCATTTGCTCCATGCCGCGCTTCATAATATTGTCGGACAGCATGCTCTGCAAGCTGGTTCCCTGAACGAAACTGATTTCCTCCGTTTTGATTTCAGTCACTTTGCTCCTGTTACCAAAGATGAACTCAACGAGATTGAGCGTCAAGTCAACGAGGAGATCTGGAAAGGCACGCCAGTAACGACCATTGAGACAGACATTGAGACGGGTAAGAAAATGGGCGCAGCCGCTTTGTTCGGCGAGAAGTACGGCAAGATTGTCCGCGTCGTCAGCATCGGCGATTATTCCGTCGAGCTCTGCGGCGGTACACATGTCAAGAACACCTCTGAAATCGGCCTCTTCAAGATCATCAAAGAAGAAGGCATCGGATCTGGTGTCCGGCGCATCTTCGCGGTGACTGGTCAAAAAGCCTATGAAGCCTTCAAAGCTCAAGAAAATCTTCTGCTTGAAGCAGCGACAGCTTTGAAAGCGCCTCAAGCAGTTCAAGTGCCGAATAAGATTACGGCGCTTCAGGAAGAACTTCGCGCCGCTCAGAAGGAAAATGAGAAACTCTCAGCCCAGCTTGCCTCGGCACAATCGGCGGAAGTCTTCGCAAATGTCCAAACAGCAGGCAAACACAGCTTCATCGCGGCCGAAGTCAAAGTCGCAGCGGCTGGAGATTTGCGTCAATTGGCAGACCTCTGGAAACAGAAAAAATGCTCTGATATTTTGGTGCTCGTTGCAGCACTTGAGGGTGGGAAAGTCAGCCTGCTCGTTGCATCTGCTGTGGCAGATAAGAAAGCGGGTGACTTAGTCAAAGTATTAGCACCATTCATTGACGGACGAGGCGGCGGAAAACCGGATATGGCGATGGCTGGCGGCAGTAAGGCTGCAGGTATCCCAGATTTGCTGGCACATGTGGCAGAAAATATTTGAATTCTATAAAAAATATGTTATAATCTAAATATAAAAAGGACTTGCGTCAACAAGTCCCTTGGAGACCGTATAAGGCGGTTGACAACTTGATCAAAATAGATCCTAACTTGCCAAAAGTTATATAGGGTCTATTTTTCTATGTTCTTGATAATCAAAATGATTAATGTAAGCAATGAGATAATAAAGATTCCAAAAGAAATCATAAGTCCCAGAGCTTCAGAAACACTCAAAATACGGCCCTTCTGCCTTGTAAGGTCATCCCTACTTTCATAGGCACCACCTCCAGTCTAGCCAACCGCTATAAACTTTCTCCAAGAATATTATACCGTAGATGAGATAAAACCTTGTGTTTCATAAGATGAATATAAGGTTTTCAAATAAAATTATTTATTTTTCAGCAAGATATTCTTGACAGCCAAGAAATTGTGATAAAATACAAGTATGAGGAAATTATTGAAAATATTAGGAATGTTGCTTGCCCTTATTATCATACTTGTCGGTGCTTATGTGGCCTATGTTTATCTGCAGTACCACCGAATTGCGGATGACCAGAAGCTGACGGTGACACAGGCTTCAAAAGGCAGTGTGTCAGACACAAAACCAGTGACTGGTAAAATATACAGCATCACGACTTTCAACATCGGCTACGGCTCTTATCCGCCTGATTACACTTTTTTCATGGACGGCGGAAAAGAAGTTCGGGCACGTTCGAAAAAGGCTGTAAATGATGCAATGACAGAAGATTTGCGCCTGCTGGACAAGATAAATCCCGATTTTATCAATATTCAAGAAATCGACTGGCAGGGGACGCGTTCGCAGCATGTCAATGAGCCAAAAGTATTCAGCAGTCACTTGACGCAATATAACAGCGTTTTAGCTCAAAATTATGATTCTGCCTGGCTGCAGTACCCTGTGCTGAACCCGATCGGTAAGGCAAAGTCTGGTATAATGACTTTTTCAAAGTTCCCGATTGAAAGCGCCAGACGTTATAGCTTGCCCATCGAGACCAACTTCAACAAATTCTTCGACCTAGATCGCGCCTTTTCCGTGCAGCGGATTCCGATGGACAATGGCAAAAACTTTGTCCTCTACAATGTCCATTTATCAGCCTACACTAAGGACCAATCTGTACAAAAAGCTCAGCTGGACAAACTCTTTAATTCTATGCAGAAAGAGGTAGATGCCGGAAATTACGTGATTTGCGGCGGCGACTACAATCATGACTTGGTTGGACGTGCACACAATGAACTGACTTGGATGAAAACCTTCCCGACTGAAGATCTGACCAAAGGCATGCGTGTGGTGGCGCCGAAACCCGACAGCAATGCGCCTTCAGTCCGCTCAAACGGCGTCACGTTGGATGATCCGAAGGAAATCACCGGCTGGATTGACGGTTTCCTAGTGTCAGAAAATGTGCTGGACAGTTCTGTTGAAACTGTAGATAATGGTTTCAAGTCCAGTGATCATCAGCCAGTAGTAATGAAATTCCAGTTTAAAAACTAGATGTGAGGCGCGCCCGAACTCAATTTAATAAGTTCAGAAAAGCTGTCCAATTTGCCAGCTTTTTGTTATACTATTAAGAGTAATGAAAATTTTAATAATCGGTTCAAGCGGCGCGGGAAAATCTACTTTCTCGCGTCAGTTGTCTGAGATAAGGGGTTATCCTGTGCTGCATTTGGATAAGGTCTGGCACAAAACTGACTACTCAGATGAGGCGAGAGACTACTTGCGCTTGGTACAGCGTGAGTTTTTGGCTGCGCACGAGAATTGTATTGTTGACGGAAATTATTCTATGACGCTGGACACGCGACTTGCTGAAGCAGATTTAATCGTATGGATGAAGATTGGCCGGATTGCTGCGATACGACGCGTTCTCGGACGAACCCTCCATCATCGTCTGACCGGCCGCAATCGAAGTGATATGGCGACGAATTTCAAAGAAAAGATTGACAAAGAATATTGGGGATTTTTGAAGTTTATCTGGAACTTTCCTCAAAAAAATGAACCTAGAATTCAGGAACTTATCAATAAATTTGACAAAAACGATAAGCTTGTCTATGTAAGAAATCGGAAAGATAAAGAAAAAGTGATTCAGCTTTTGAAAGTGTGAATCACTTTTTCTTTATTTTGTCAGAATGCCGATTAGGATCGTGATGGCCAGGGCTGAATTGAACAGCACCAGATTTTGGATTTGCAGGATGAAGGTTTCAGATTTTTTTTGAACAGATAGGAATTTCCGCATGTTTCGGATGACCAGCGGGGCAATCAGCAGCATCAGGAGTGACCAGAGAGACAAGATGTGCAGGGCAATTGCTGCCAGTATGACAAGGCCAGCCAGCAGGTAAATCAGCTTGTAGAGCGTTAGAGACAGCGGCACTTTCAGAAAATAAACCAGTGTATAGCGCTCATTACGCACATCTTGAGCCAAATCGCAGATATTGTCCGACAGCATGACGTTGAAATTCATGCCGAAACACATGATCGCCACGAGAACGATCGGCAGGAGCACGGCAAAGTCCCATTCCCAGATCATGTGCCAGCCGTCGAATTTGATGAAGAAGTACTCGGCGTCAAATGAATTGACGTAAATGCCTAAGAAGAAGCCGATGGCACCTTCACAGAGACCTGCCAGGACTTCGCCAAGTGGAAAGCGCGAAAAGGCGAAAGGACCGAAAGTGTAGAAAACCGCCACAACCAGTGCAGCACCGCCAACCGGAAGAATCGCCAGATTTGTCAGGCAAGTCACGGCGATTCCGATGAGGAGGTCGATCGCCAGAAAACTCAGGCAAATTCCCCAAGCCAGCTTCAGCGGGATTTTTTCATGTGCAATAATGTTCCACTTTTTATAAGCTGGATCAAGGGCTTTTTTGTAGTCCATCAGATTATTCCAGGCTGAGACGAAAAGGTTAATGGCGGCTAGGCCGATGAAAAAGAGCAAAGTCGGCAGCCAGTGAAATGTCCCGAAAGTGTAAATGGCATAAAGAACACCTGCAATTGGTGAGAGAAGTGCGACGGGAAGTGTCCGGATTTGGGTAAAATTTAGAAATGTCTTGAATGTCATAAGTTTATTTTAACAAAAAAATTACAAGTAATCCTTGATTTTGATATGAACGGGCTGTCTAATATCAAAAATGAGAATCCAGATTTCGTGATGAGTGTGAAAGCAATTTATCGTCCCAAAAATCCATAGCTCGAGCTCTGAATGTGCTATAATTACCCTATGATTACTCACAGTCACGACCCCTTAATTTTCAATGCCGGCGTCAACAGAATCAAGTATTCCAAGAATGGCTCCAGCAATGACAACTGTCCTTTTTGCGACAAGTCCCAGCAGGCCAATATTCATAAAGTGCAAGACGATATGGTTTGGCTGGACAATAAGTTTATGACGATTGAAAACAGTCAGATGACCGTTTTGATTGAATCCGCAGAGCATTTGGGCGATGTCACAACTTATAGCCGAAAGAAAAATCGTGAGCTTTTTCGTTTTGCTTTTGCATGCTGGCAGGAGACGATGGATTCGGGAAAGTTTGATTCGGTGCTGATGTTCAAAAACTTTGGGCCGATGTCGGGCGGGAGTTTGCGGCATCCTCATATGCAGATTGTGGGCTTGACATGCAATGACGGTTACGAGGATGTCACGGCGGAAAATTTTTCTGGTATAAATGTACTGAAAAATGACCGGATTGAGATTAGTTTGTCTGATCATCCCATTATGGGTTTGGCAGAAACGAATATTTCGCAGAATTGTGTCATGAGCGCTGATGACGAAGACCTTTTCGCTGATGCGGTTCAAAATACTGCGAAGTACTATATGAACGACTTTATGAATGGCCGTTGTGATTCTTACAATCTGTTCTTTTACAAGATTGACGGTCGGACGATTTGCAAGGTTGTCCCTAGATTTTTGACGTCACCCTATTTTATTGGTTATAAAATTCCGCAGATTTTCACAAATGAACGGATGCAGGAAATTGTCCAAGAATTAAGAAAGGCACTTACTTAAATGCTAAATATTTACCTCTGCCGTCACGGCAAAACCATGTTTAATACAATTGGCCGAGCACAGGGCTGGTCTGATACACCGCTGACCAAAGCAGGACGTGAAGGAATTCATGAGTTGGGGCGCGGCTTTGCAGCGAAGGGTCTCAAATTTGATCGGGCTTATTCTTCGGATACTGGTCGCACCTTGCAGACAATGCAGATTATTCTGAGTGAGACAGGCTGCGAAGGGATTCCTTGGAGCTTTGACTGGCGCATTCGCGAATGGTGTTATGGAAGTTTCGACGGTGCTTATGACGGCGAGCTCTTTGATGGTGTGCTGCCGAGAATCTTTGCGGAGAATGGTGTGGATGGTAAATTGCGTACGACCAAGGAAATGTGCGAAGCAATTTATGAAGTGGATACGGCTGGCTGGGCGGAAACTTGGGATGAGCTGAGCGGCCGGATTCTCACAGGTTTTCAGGACATTGCTGCTGAGTCTGAAGCAGCAGAGGCTGAAAACATTGTGATTGCCAGTCACGGCATGACAATTGGGACGTTTGTGGAGTTGATTCAACCTGATAAGCCTCGCCCGAGCGGACTTTTGGATAACGGGTCAGTCACGAAATTGACTTATGAAAGCGGCAGCTTTACTGTTGAGGCGATTGGTGATATGACTTATCGTCAGCTTGGAAAGAAGTAAATTGAAGGTGGGAGTGTTTTCGAACCCCAAAAAGAAATGTCGACAAAAAACTGTAAGAGTCTGGTAATAGGACTTTTACAGTTTTTTTGAAAATTGTCAACATTGACGACTAAATCGAGCTGGATGTTCAGCCGCTGTCCTTGGGAAAACAAAAGGAAACTCACCTTGTAAAAAGGAGAAACAACAAGGTGAGTTTCTGTGATGCTGCCTAAGCTAGGCACCTGTCTGTTCTAATCGCGACGGCGCCGTTTCGTTGCAGCTGCTGCTGTGAATGCTCCTGCGAGCAGGATTCCGCCAACAACAGCCATTTCTCCAGCTGAGGAATCAGCTGTATTTGGAAGTGTCTTTCCAGAACTGCTTCCAGAGTTGCTGTTGCCTGTCGTGTAGCTGATGCCTTCAACATTATTTGTTTTATCTGGCGTGACTTTTTCTCCATTGTTATTTGGATCGAACGGATATGGATCTTGACCATTTGGAATGCCGTCACCATCAATATCAGGATCGAGATAGTTCGGAATGCCGTCACCGTCTAGATCACCGTTTGGACCCGTTGAATCGTCCACACCGCTTGGGCCAGGGATAAATGGATATGGATCTTCACCGTTCGGCTGGTCGTCACCGTCAATGTCGGGATCTTGATAATTAGGGATGCCGTCATCATCTAGGTCACCATTCGGATCAGTCGGATTTGTCTTTGTGTTGTTGTTTCCGGTACTAGTGTTATTACCTGTATTGGTATTATTTCCAGTATTGGTGTTATTTCCAGTGCTGGTATTGTTGCCAGTGTTGGTATTGTTTCCTGTTCCTGTGTTATCACTAGATCCGCCGTTCGCACCAGTTGCACCAGTTGCACCTGTGGCTCCAGTTGCGCCCTTGATGTTACCGATCTTGTTCCATTTCTCGCCGTCCCATTGATAGATGTCGCCAGTTTCTGTGTCGAGGTAAAGCTCGCCGGCGTTCTCTCCGTCAATGCCGTTTTCACCAGGAGTTCCAGGCATCGCATTGCTGAAGCCTGCTTCACCTTGAGGGCCGCGGAGGTTGCCGATCTTGATCCATTTCTCGCCGTCCCATTGATAGATGTCGCCAGTCTCAGTGTCGAGGTAAAGTTCGTCCTCGTTCTTCCCGTCAATGCCATTTTCTCCTGGCGTTCCTGGCATGGCATTTGCAAATCCAGCTTCACCGGTTGCGCCAGTGGCACCAGTTGCGCCCTTGATGTTACCGATCTTGTTCCATTTCTCGCCGTCCCATTGATAGATGTCGCCAGTTTCCGTGTCTAGGTAAAGCTCGCCGGCGTTCTGTCCATCAATGCCGTTTTCACCAGGTGTACCAGGTTTAGCATTGGCAAATCCAGCTTCGCCTTGAGGGCCGCGGAGGTTACCGATCTTGATCCATTTCTCGCCATCCCATTGGTAGATGTCGCCAGTTTCTGTGTCAAGGTAGAGTTCATCCGCATTTTCGCCATCAATGCCGTTTTCACCAGGTGTTCCTGGCATGGCGTTTGCAAATCCAGCTTCACCCGTTGCGCCCGTCGCGCCCTTGATATTGCCGATGAGCTTCCATTCATCGCCGTCCCATTGGTAGATGTCGCCAGTTTCAGTATCTAGGTAGAGCTCGCCGGCATTTTCGCCATCAATACCGTTTTCACCAGGTGCACCTGGTTCAACGTGTGAGAATCCTGCTTCACCTTGTTCGCCCGTCGCACCAGTGGCGCCCTTGATGTTGCCGATAAGCTTCCATTCATCGCCGTCCCATTGATAGATGTCGCCGGATTCAGTGTCAAGGTAGAGTTCTCCAGCGTCTTGTCCGTCAATGCCGTTTTCACCAGGTGAGCCAGGTTTCGCATTGGCAAAGCCGGAGCCGTTTTCTCCAGTAGCACCAGTAGCACCAGTTGCACCCTTGATGTTGCCGATGAGCTTCCATTCATCGCCGTCCCATTGATAGATATCTCCGGATTCAGTGTCAAGGTAGAGTTCACCAGCATCTTGTCCGTCAATGCCGTTTTCACCAGGTGAGCCAGGTTTCGCATTCGTGAAGCCTGCTTCACCATCTTCTCCGGTTGCGCCAGTTGCCCCGACTTCGCCTTGAGGGCCTCTGATATTACCAATCTTCACCCATTGTGTGCCGTCCCATTGATAAATGTCGCCGCTCTCAGTATCAAGGTAGAGATCGCCTGCGTCTTCGCCATCAATGCCGTTTTCACCAGGTGTACCAGGTTTCGCATTGGCAAAGCCTTTTCCGTCTTCACCGTCTGCGCCAGTAGGTCCTGTATCACCCTTTTCGCCGCTTGCGCTGATGCCTGTGTCAACTGTGCCGATATACCAGTTCCCGTTTGAGCCGATACTTGGTGTGAGGCCGTCGTCGCCTTTTTCACCTGTCGCACCAGTGTTACCGATCTCGCCAGGTGCGCCTGTTGCCCCAGTATTACCAGTTGCGCCGGTATCGCCAGTTGCACCAGTATTACCCGTCGCGCCGGTATCACCAGTTGCTCCAGTATTACCAGTTGCCCCAGTATCGCCAGTTGCTCCAGTAGGTCCTGTTACGCCAGTATTTCCAGTGTCGCCGCCATTGTTGAGATAGCTGTAAATCAGCTCGCCGCCTTCAGTCAGTGTAATTTGTGAGCCAGGAACGACAGTAACACCGTTGTATGTTGCGCTGTCAAAAACGTAGTTCGGCACTGCTGGTGCGGATGGAACAGCAACTTGAGCGCCAGTATCGCCAACCACTGAAACTGGTGTTGTAGGGGTTACTGGATTGCCGGTTTCGCTGTCAATATAACTTACAGATGTGTTGGCTGTGTTGCTGGCAGGCGCAACGTATGTGCCGTTAACAATGAACTGATAAAGCGTTGGATAGGTTCCGCCTGTCCCTGGAGTTCCAAAGACATTGCTTGATGAAACGTTCCCATTTACATCTGTAATCTCAGTTTTAAATATCCCTCCGCCAGATGGCAATCCGATGTAACTAATCTTATTGTAGCTCTGCGCATTGGTACCAGCAGGATAAACTTCACTGTCTCTATAAGGGGGAGTAGTTTCTGCCCAAGCACGAACCAGTCCCAGCTCACCTGGAGGATTCGTCCAAGTTACTGTGCCTAAGCCTGCAAAGGAAGTGCCAGAGTATATAACATTTCCATTTGGCAGTCTGTGATCTGCATTGATGTAATTGGCATTATTGAAATTAACCGTTGAGCTCAAATCTAGGTAGAAAGTTGGAATACCAGTAATTTGATGGCTGGTAATGACAGAACCCGCAGCGAAATTAACGGTTGTGCCATAAATGAGGTTGAATGCATAAGTAACGCCTTGAAGTTCCGTCGCATCAAGTATCAGGTTTTGACCGAAGTTAACCTCTCGGCCATTTTGATTCGTTGGGTTGTATGGAAGGTCGTCTAAAATGTCGCCAATACCTTGCTGCAGCCATACAATATTGTCACCGACATCAATACTATTCCAAGCACCGTTGATGAGTCCTTTGGTATTAATGCCAGCAATTCCGTTGTTCACGGCAATGATACGTGCTCCGTCTCCAACCCTGAAGCTACGGTCTGCGCCTGAGCCAACATTAGGATTTGTTGGTGCATTTTGGATGTTAAACATCCCTCCTTCGACTGCTACTATGGACGTCGCAATCTCTTGACGCACCGTTGCATCGTTCGTGATGTGAACCGATCCCGTTACCATGCTATTGCTATTGACTTGGAAATGGTTGGTGCCTGAAATATTTACCAAAGCTCCAGGTGCATAAACTACCAGAGGCTGAAAGGCCTGCCATGTGCTGCCGATCTTCTCATTGCCTACTAAATTGACGTCATTCAGGTTAATCGTCCAGTTGCCTGGTGAATTGTTCCAAGTTGGGGAAACATCAATCAATCCTGAAGCGCTAGCCATAGCACCAGCTGTATCCCAGCCAGCTGTATTATTAATGTTTGAAGCTTGAATCGTAATATTTGTAAGTGTAAATTGGGCTCCTGCTCTGGTTAATGCTGCGCCAGAACCATATGTGGAAGGGTCAATTGTATTGCCGTCTTCACCAAGTTTCGAAGTCGTAGCTGTTCGGCCGACAGAGAAGACTTCATTGCCCATATTGAGCGTGTGACCATTGCCGTCAATGGTCAATGTGTTGGCACGCCAGCCCAAATCACGTACGGAAGGGTTCGAAGGTGTAAGTCCCTGATATTGTCCAGGCGCTTCAAAGTCAGTTTGAAGCTGGATGTAAGTGATACTGTTATTCTGATAAGCTGAGTTCAGCTCATCCCACGTTGAAACAGCTGCGTAAGTGCTGTTAGCAATTGCTGTTGAGCGGTTGGAACCCGCATTAGCAACCATACTTGGTGTCGCAACATTGATACCCGTGGCCAGATTTTCGTCAACGCCTGTACCTCTTGACATGTTAGCTGCATCCAGTGCATCTGACATGGCAGAGCTAGCGATGGCTAGGTTAATCATGGCTGTTGATCCAGCATTGTAGGCAATCGTTGCCTGCTCAGACATCTGCGGCAAATAGTTTGGGTTGTTCTCTAGATAGTAGGAGCCTATCAACTCATTTGCATTCTCGATTGTAATCGCGGCATTGCTAGCTGCGTTATAAGCAGAGCTTGCCGCTTGATTTGCCCTGTTAATACGAGCAACGGAATCAGATGCTAAAGGCGTATACGTTGCTGTTGTACTTGTTGGTCCATTGGCTAATCTTTCGCGCGCTACCATGCTGGTAACAGACTGTGCGACCGCAGCTTCAGCGATGGCAGAGTTCGCCTGAGAATTAGCCAGTGAACCTGCACTGACAAAGTCAGATGAAGTCGCATCGGACGGAATACCAGAATCAGCATAAACTTCTACCGCTTGAGAAGCAGGCTGAGCCTGAACGGGTACTTCGCTTGAAACAGGCGGCGTTGTTGGTGCTTCAGAATAGAGCGTCGCAGTCAAGTTGCTGCCAGCATCCAAAATACCGTTATCGTAAGATGCGACACTGTCATTGTTTGTATCGGCTTTGGCAGTGCTAGTGACTGCAGTTCCGCCGGCAAGTGCTGCCACAACAGAGACAGCATAAAGCCAAGACTTACCGGATTTCCAGGTTCGGAAATTGGTTGTCTTTTCCATTTTTCTAGGATGAAGCCGATCAAGTTGTTTTTGAACGTCTTTGGACATTTTTTTCTCCTTAAATTCTTTCATGGTGACAAAAAGTAATAAGTAATAAATGATAACAAGTGAGAGCTTTTTTAAAATCTACTAAAGCAGCGTCCTACTTTAGTAGGGAGATTTGAATTAGCCTTGAGTGTGAGTTTCACTCGTGTTATCATTTTTTTGAAAACCCTTTCTACTTCACCAGTGTAGAAAAAATATTTTCATACCTGTAGTTTAACAATGTCAAAATATAATATTGAAATTAAAAAAGCAGATAGTTCTCATTATCTGCTTAAACTGATTATTTAGTCTGTTCCCTTCCGAAAATGGATTAAAAAAACGTGCTGCTCACGGCCTGTAAGCCTTTTCGGCCTAGTTTTTCGGAACGGGCTGTATCGGCACCCTTTATAGGCTGTCCAAATAAGCATTTAACTCATTCTCTTCTTCGTCCGATAAGGCCAGGTAAACTCTTTCAAACGTAGAAATCTGCAGCTGTCCCATCCCAATTGAGATGGCTTTTTTCTTGTCTCGATTGTCTTTATATGTCATGGTCGCATAAATATGACGGCAGGCATAAACTGTCAGGTCTGTATCAATTTCCAGCTTTTCCAGAATTTCTCGGAAGCATTTATTTAAGGCATTGTAGCTGGATGGATAATCGTGTTTCCACTTAGGATGTCCAAAAATTAAGTTACGTGTATTGACCCGCTGATAGCTTCGGTACAAGCGTTTTTGCTCAATTTTCCATTTCCGCAGAATCTTCAGATCTGATTTTGGGAACTTGATCTTTCTTTTCGCGTATCTTGCCTTACCTTTTGAATAATCCTTGTCATGAATGGAATAAGCCCGCGTATAATTAAATTCTGCTGTGCCTTCAAGGAGATCATCCCAAGTCAAGCCGTAAATCTCATGCTCTCTGGCGCCGCATCGGATAATAATATAAAAGATCAGCTCAAAAGCACCGTGATCCCCCAAATGACGGCGCAAATAATTCAAGAGTAAGCTTACCTTTTCTGCGCGGCGCTCCACTTTCTTTTCTGGCGGTTTGGACTGTTTCTGCGCTTTCAAGGTGAACCTGCTGGTAAAATCTGCCAGTTCAATGCCATCATCCTGAACCGTCGAAATACAATTTCTGATGATGCCGCGCAATTTACGTACGCCGCTCAAAATATGCGTCTCACCGTAGGTATTCATCGCTCTTTTGTACTGGTTCTTGGTAATTTTAGTGATCGGAAGGTTGCCAAAAAGTCTCTCAAGGTCACGCCGATTCTGAGCATAACCTTTCAAGGTGCTTTTGGCTGGTTTTTTTGGCATGATTTCCAACTCAATGTAGGTATCCAAAGCCTCAATCAAGGTCGGAACTGCTGGATCATTTTTGACATACTGTCCTTTTTGTATGGCCCAAACAGTGTTTCTACCATATAAATCTGCTTCTGTCTCATCATCAAAGTGTCTTGTTTCGTGTATATTTTGAAAAATAACCTGCACGATATAACTGCCGTCTCGCACTTGGACGGTATAACCCTTGTTTTTATTATTCATAGTTGCCCTTTCAATGAATATTTTTTTCGGAGTTTTTTGTGGCTTCAAACCACTTGAAACTGATAAAATGTTCGGAGTTTTTCATTTTGTCAGCTTTTTGTATTGATCGCATTTACATCTATTGCTTTAAAAAATCGGGAGTTGTAAATGAATAAATCTAAATATTATTTTTTTGACAATCCTGTGCAAAATCATCTGAAATTTCAATCGCGAATTTCTGGCGAAATCTTGACATATTACTTGTAAACAATGATTATATATACTATCTAGCGACTTAGATTTTTAGAACACTTACGATTAATTAGTCAAATAATAATCAGTATAATCTATTTTACAATTTTATACAAACATTTAAAATCGTTCGATTGTTCCTGGATTTTGACTGAAATTCAGCGACAATCAAGCCAGCTGGAATAGCTACACTTATTGCCATTTTGACTATAATTATTCAGTATTTTTCACTTTTTGATTGACGACAAGCCTTTTCTAAGTTATAATCAAGTTGAGTATTTGTCGGATTCTCAGTGGCAAAGAAAATAGAAGTCAGCAAAGCGGGGCCATTATGGATAAGCAGATCATGGGGCAGATATTTAAAACCATGCGCGAAGACCGAAAGTTCATGATTAAAGAGTTGTCAGATGAAGTCGTTACCAGCGCCACCATTTCCAGATTTGAGACGGGTCACACAATACCAAATGTCATGACTTTTTTTCGTCTTTTAAAAAATGCGAACATTTCCATGGACGATTATCTCTATACGCTTAACAAAACTGAGCATCTGTCTATTTTATTGGACAGCAGCATTGCGGAAGCTTTTGAGCGAAGAGACATTATCTGGCTGGAAAGCTATTTAAAAGAACTTATTATGAGAAGCGAGCAGGACCAAGAAAAACGGGATGCCTTGGCCCAGGTTTATGTCAAACTTCACATCTATGCTTTGGATAAAACGCGTACACTTCATGCACAAGATGTCACCTTAATCAGCCGTTATCTGCGTTCGATCGGAAAATGGGGAAAATTAGAGATTGCCTTGTTTTCTGCGGCAATTCCCGTGCTTGAGACAAGCTTTCTGGTCAATGCAATGGTTGATCTGCTGTCACTTTTTACCAATGATTTGTCCTTGAATACGCAGCGCATCTATTATCAATGCATGAGCAATTTAATGCGAACATTTATTGATCGCAGAGAATATTACTACGCTCAGCGGCTTGTAGATTTCTTCGAAAATGAACGAATTCCAGATATTTTTATTCGAGAGAAAGTTTATGCTTATTTCAGTATCGCCTTTTTTCACTACGCGACAGATCCAGAAAAACGGGAGAAACATCTCAATAAAATGAAGAAAGTGATCGAGTCTCTTGAGTCTTTCAATGCGACATCCTGCGCCTCATTTCTGGAACATGAACTGCGCGAAATCTTAGTGAAATTCCCCATGAAACCTTAATGTGAAATTCTTAGCAAACTACGGCTAAGGATTTTTTTATTTTCAAAAGAAAAATTACTTTAATGTAATTTTTAAATATTCAGATTATTTCATCCGCCCAATAAGCAGCGGGTTTTTGACATACTTTTGAGACACGGTGTCTGATTACGTTTACGTAATTTCAAACTTGTTCAGCTATTGTCTGATATAAAAGGATTTGTTAAACTACAGGTATGAAATTTTTTTCTATTCTGGTGAAATTGGGAGAAAATTTCAAAATTGACAAAGACATTTGATGAACATTTATGGCTGTCTTAAGTAATTATACCAAAATAAAGCTTAAGTTTCTCTATTCGGAGTAGAGATTGCCCAACAGCCAAAAGCGTTCGTCATTCGACGATGTCAAACGTTATTTATTTTTATCACCAAAAAGAATATAAGGGGAAACTTTATGTCAAAAGACACTCAAAGTCGACTGGATCGGCTTCATCCTAAGAAAGTGGAGAAAACGACCAATTTCCGAACATGGAAATCAGGGAAATCATGGCTTTATGCTGTTTCCATTGTTGCAGCACTTGCTGGTGGGACAGCTGTTTCCACAAGCGCAAAAGCTGATACGAATAATGGAAATGTTAGCTCTTCCACGCCAGCTGCTGAATCAGCTGCGACAACTTCTATAGAGAATCCTTTACCAGCAGCACTTCAGGCTTCAACTGCAGCAGAGCCAGCCTCTAGCGCGGTAGTGGAAGCACCGTTAGAGAATCCTTTGCCAGAGGCTCTTCAGGTTTCTAGTGCAGCGGGAGAAGTTTCAGCTGCAGCGGACTCATTAACAACTTCATCAGAATTTGTGAGCGCAGGTTCTCAAGCGATTTCTAATGCAAACTCTGCGATTGCAGAAGGAGCAGTTGCACAGTCGATTACGAGCATGGTGTCACGCGAAACAAAAGCGAATGGCCCAACAAGCACAACAGCTTCTTACACAGCACTGGAATCAGCTTCTATCGCCCGCATCAACAAGGCGAGCCAAGCGGCTAATTCAGCATACTCTGCAGCAAATTCAGATTATATCACTGCCTCTATGGCTAATCAGCTGGTAGGTTCTTACTATGTGCTGAATAATCCTAATTTCTTGGATGAAATGTCTGCTCAGGCAGCTATTGCTTCTGCAGCGGGCTCTAACGCTTTGGTTCAGCTGGCGATTGCTAGATCTGCAATGTCTGACGCTCTGGACGCTGCCAATATGCAACATGGTAAAGCCGTTGATCCTGACTTAGGCACTGGTATTGATGTCGCAGTTCCGAGCATGGTGGCTAATGCAGCTGCTAATATGTCAACTGCAAGTGCAAACAGTACTTTTGCAGCCGTTTCAACATGGGATGAACTGAACTCTGCTTACCAGAATGACAGCATTACCTACATTCAGCTAGAAGGCGATATTGCTGCACCACCTCAATATCAAGGTATGACGCCTACGAACCCTTCTGTACGTGATCTGGGCTGGCGTGCCAGCACATTGACCATTGACGGAAATGGTCACACGCTCAATATGGGCAATGAAGTCTTCTCTCTCGGACGGACTGCAACGACTTCGAAACTAGGTGTAGACGGCAATACTTTGGTGGATGGACAATATGGTTCTTCAGTTGCGCTAACTCAAGCAGGGGCTCAATTTACACTGACAAATATCACAGTTCAGTCTTCTAATATCAATAATACTGCAGGCTGGGATACCGCAGGCAGTTGGGTAAGTGCATCAGGATTGATTGATGTCACACAAAACTGGAACAATGCGCCGGGCAACTGGACCATTAACGTTAATGACGTCAACCTGAAGGGCAATCCGACCATGGCCAGTCAATGGCAAGGTTATCAGCCTCAGCTTGTTTACGCACCAGGTGCACGGGTTAACATCTCAGGTACTAACTACATTGAAGTGAATAACAGTGCTATGGTAGCAGGCTCGGTTCACATTTCAAACAGCGCAACACTTCGTCAGATTGTCGCAACAGCTGTGACAGCCACATCCGGCGGTATGTTCAACATCCAAAGTACTAACTGGCCTTATGCCACTGTTGGTTCCGGCGCAGATCGTACCTTTGTCGTTGGTGACGGGGCGCGTCTCGTAGCTGAGAACAATGGTACCTATGATATTAATACCAAGGGACTTGTTTACGGCGCTTGGTCATCGATCGATGTTGGTGACAATGTTTCATGGCTGCAGGAAGGTTTCGGCGATATTCTAGATGATACGCCATTCAATCCGCAAGATCAGAATGCACGTACGATTAACTTCGGTCAAAATACGATTCTTGATGCGACGGAACTCTTTGGTACGGTTTATCCATTCTATCTGGTTTACGGCTCAACGGTTAACTTCGCAGCTGGTTCTATCATTACCAGTCATGAAATTACAGGTTTGCCTACCTTCTACTTAGATTTGAGCGCCCAAGTAAACTTTAATGACCTCAATTACTTGAATGCTGATCATACAGATATCAATGGCAATGAAGTTTACTCAGGCACCTCATTCCTTGGCCTTGGTACAGTTACCTTTACAAATCCTCCAGGTGAGACAGGTCTTGTTCGCTCATGGGCTGATAATACCTTCCCTTATGATTCAAGTACAACCTTGCCGAAAGGTATCAGTGCAGCAAGCTTCAACAAGATTACCTATCAAGGTCTGAGCAATGGTCTATTTACAACAACGATCACAGACGTGAACGGCAATAGTTCGACTTCAAACGTTTTTGGTACGCCGGGAACAGGCGGCACTTATCCGACTGCTTACCAGATTATCATTAACGGCGCATACATTGCAGCTGAAGGCGGCGGTGGCGGCGACGAGGAAGTTACAGGTCTAACCGCAACTAACTATATTTCCTTGATTGGCGATACAACTGAAAATGGCGGAATGCTTCCGACAGAAGATAAGATCACTTTCGCAGGTCAAGCAACCTTTAACGGTGTTAAAGTTGGTGGTAAAGATGCTGTCGGCTCAGAACAGCCATACTATATCTGGGTTGAACTAACTTCCCCGGCAGGCGTGAAGACATTTGTTCAGGCCACTGTAGATCCTCAACAGTACAATGGTGAAGTGACAGATGATCCAAACACTGAAGCTGAAACAAGTGCTTTGGATATGACGGCACCTGGAACGACAGATGGTGCAAACCCAGTAGCACTTACGGCAGAAGGCACGACAACGATTGATGCAGCTGGAAGCACTCAGATTGTTTATTACATCACATTAGATACTTCTAAGTACAACGGCTATACTGTGAAGACTTATGTTGTCCTCGGTGCAGACGCTGTCGGTGAAGGCTCGAACGAACTTAATGTCGGCGATGAGACCACAACGACTGTTAAATATGTGGACGACAAAGGCGCAGCTTTAACGCCAAGCAGTCCAGTCAGTCTTGATGGTAAAGTTGGAGACAGCAAGCCAGTTCCTGCTTTCCCTGCGATTGACGGCTATACACCTTCAGCTATCAGCTTTAATGGTTCTGTTGTAACTGCTGGACAAAACGTAGTGTTAGCTGGAAATGACACACTTATCTATTCTTACACGAAATCCTCTGTTGACTTTGTAACACCTACCCTTACTGCACCTCCTGCAGCTACAGTTACCGTTGGGGATACATTTACACCAGGTACGGCTACAGTTGTTGATCCACAAGCTTCTACCGACAACGGTAAATTGACCAGCACAAACAATGTTGATACCTCAACACCTGGCAACTATGAAGTTGTTTACACTTACACTTATGATGATCCGAATGCAGGTACTTCTAAGACAATCACAGCCATTCAAAATGTTACAGTCGTAGCTCCAGCTGAGCCTGCACCAACAGGTGCAACAGGTGACACAGGTGCAACAGGTAACACAGGCGCAACTGGTAATACGGGTGCAACAGGTGACACAGGCGCAACAGGTAACACCGGTGCAACTGGTAATACAGGTGCAACTGGTAATACAGGTGCAACAGGTGATACAGGTAACACAGGCGCAACAGGTAATACAGGCGTTACTGGGCCTACAGGCCCAACTGGTCCAACTGGCCCGACAGGAGCAGATGGCGAAAGCCTGCAAGCAGGTCAAGGTGCCCCAGGAACTGATGGTATGGACGGCGAAGATGCTGGAGCTCTCTATCTTGACACAGAAACAGGCGACCTCTACCAATGGGACGGCACACAATGGGTTAAGATGGGCAATATCAAAGGTAATACTGGTGCAACTGGTGAGACTGGTGAAGATGGCGAAAGCATGCAAGCTGGCGTAGGTGTCCCAGGAACTGAGGGTATGGACGGCGAAGATGCTGGAGCTCTCTATCTAGACACCAAGACAGGCGATCTCTACCAATGGGACGGCACGAAGTGGGTTAAGATGGGCAATATCAAGGGAACCCCTGGTGAAGACGGAGAAGATGGCGAAAGCATGGAGGCTGGCCATGGTGCCCCAGGTGCTGACGGTATGGACGGCGAAGATGCAGGTGCCCTCTATCTCGACGTAGATACAGGCGATCTCTACCAATGGGACGGCACGAAGTATGTCAAACTTGGCAACATCAAGGGTGCAACTGGTGCAGCAGGCGAAAGCATGGATCGTTACAGAACACCACATTAATCAGTACAACCTCTGAGCTATG
>JAITVN010000084.1 GCA_031285775.1 Streptococcaceae bacterium
ACGAAGGTCGGATTTCCCTTCATTTGGAAGAATCAGCCGCTCTATATTGAAGTTGGACAGTCTCAAGTGACTGTCGAAAATCGCAGCCAGAGTGAGCTAAAGGTGACAGTTGCAGGCGAGAGCCAGACAATTTCCGCTGGCGCAGAAGAGAGATTTAATTTATAATGACTAGTATGCGAAAACTCTTTGATATTAATAACCCAGTCATGCGCCTTCTTGCGCGTGTCGTGGACCTGATAATTTTGAACACACTGTTCATTTTGACTTCACTTGGCATTGTGACCATCGGCGCGAGTTTTTGTGCGCTGCAGACCAGCATCCAGAAGCTTCTGCGCCATACTTCAGGCTCGCTGGTAAGAGACTATTTCAGGATTTTTAGGGAAAACTTCAAGAATGCGACCATTGCTTGGCTTGGGATTCTTGCACTTGCATTGATTTTATTCTTAGATTTCCGACTTATTGGACGTTTGCCGATTGTAGCAGAATTCTTCATGGGCGCTGCTGCTATCATCTTAAGCATTGTGACGGGAGTGGTGGCTGTCTACATTTTTGCGCTCATCGGACGCTATGAAAATCCGCTGAAAACAAGCCTGCGCAACATTGCTGTCCTGAGCCTGCAAAACCTGTTCCAGACTTTGTTTTTACTGGTCTACAACGGATTTATCATCTATTTTACTTTTACCAGCCCCGCCGCTCTACTCACCATGATATACATTCTCACCTTCGGCGGCTTTGCCTTCATCAATCTAGGGTCTGGCGTGATGATCAAACAAGTTTTTGACAAGATTGAGAAAACACAAAATAACAAAAGAGAAACTTAGTTATGAAAAAAAACGAAATTATTTTTGATAAAGCCAGATTCACAGTTCTAACTGAAAATCTGATTCGTATTGAATACTCAGAATCCGAAAAATTTGAAGACGGCTTGACACAGATCGTCCAGAATCGCAATTTCGAGATTCCGAAATTTGATGTTATCAAAAATGACAATGGCATTGAGATTCTGACGTCAAGTGTGCGTCTTTATTACAGCGGCGGCGCATTCAATAAGTCGAGCTTATTCGCGGATGCCCGATACAATTCTTCAGTTTACTCGAATCGTTGGCGTTTCGGGGAGAGGATTGAGGGGAATTTAGGCGGCACAACGCGTACTTTAGATCAAATAGACGGCACATGCCCTTTGGACGACGGCATCATGTCAAAAAATGGATTTGCGGTGCTTTTTGACGCTAGCATGGTGCTGAACGCAAGCGAGGATATTGTTGGAACTTCGTCTGATCAGGTCGACCTTTATTTCTTTGCTTATGGCCGGGAATATCGTCAAGCTTTGCGTGATTTTTATCGCTTAACTGGACCTGTGCCGAAGCTTCCGCGCTGGGCGCTGGGCAACTGGTGGAGCCGTTTCTATGAGTATTCAACGGAGTCTTATCTGGCGCTGATGGACAAGTTCGCAGCCAAAGAGGTGCCTTTGTCGGTATCGGTGATTGATATGGACTGGCATTTGACGGATGAGGATGTGCCGAGTCGCTTTGGATCTGGTTGGACAGGTTATACTTGGAATAAAAAGCTCTTCCCGGAACCTAAGCAGCTGATTGACGCGCTGCATCGGCGCGGTCTCAAAGTAACGCTCAATGACCATCCTGCCGATGGCGTGCGTGCTTTCGAGTCTGCATATCCAGCTGTAGCTAAGCGTCTGGGCTTGAATCCTGCGCTTGAGGAGCCTGCGACCTTTGACTTTGATAATCCAGAATTCCGGAAAGCTTATTTTGAAGATGTACATGGGCCACTGGAAGACGATGGTGTTGATTTCTGGTGGCTGGACTGGCAGCAGGGCACGGTGTCCAAATCTGGCGCTGACCCGCTCTGGCAGCTGAATCGTTATCAGTACGAGGATTCGCAAAAGCTGGCGCCCAATAACCTGATTCTGAGCCGCTATGCGGGGCCGGGTTCACATCGTTATCCCATCGGCTTTTCCGGCGACACTGTGATTTCTTGGGCCAGCCTTGATTTTCAGCCCTATTTCACCAGCACGGCCAGCAATATCGGTTATACTTGGTGGAGTCACGACATCGGCGGGCACATGCAGGGCGCAAAGGACGCGGAGCTGACCCTGCGCTGGATGCAGTACGGCGTCTTTTCACCGATTAACCGCGTACATTCGACCAAGTCCGAGTTTACCAGCAAGGAGCCATGGCATTTCGACAAAGTCGTCGAGGATGCTATGGAAAATGCGCTGCGCTTGCGGCACCAGCTGATACCTTATCTTTATTCTGCCAATCTGCTCACAGCTCAAAAAGGGCGTGCATTAGTTGAACCCATCTATTATGAATATCCAATGGAAGAATGCGCTTACACCCATAAAAACCAATATCTTTTCGGTTCAGAATTAATGCTGCTGCCGGTTACGCAGAAGCTCAATCTAGAGCTGCAGATGGGCGAGGCAAATATCTGGTTCCCAGAAGGAACTTGGTACGATTTCTTTACAGGCGAGAAATATCAGGGCAATGTTGAATTCAAGATCTATCGTGAAATCACAGAAATTCCAGTCTTTGCAAAGGCGGGCGCGATTATCCCGCTGGATAAAAATCCTCTGGCAGGTGAAGATGTGCCGTCTGAGCTGATCTGGAAGGTTTTCCCAGGTGCAGCAAATGAATATGTGCTTCACGAAGATGACAATCAGACGACCGTCAGATTTGACGGCAGAGTTCTGACACTAACGGAGTCCAAATCAACAACGCGCAGGCATACGCTAATTTACGCAGGGCGAGAGGTGGCAGCAGACTTAGCAGGGAATTTTGAAATCGATTTGGGTCAGTTTGACAGTGAATTCGACTGGACATTCGAGGCGGCGTTGCTGCGGCGATTGGACATTGCCGAGATTGACTTTGATGAGAAAGATTTTATTTTCAATCACCTTAGAAAGATGACAGATTTTGGACAACGCTGCGCTTTTGTCAAGAATATTGAGAATATTGAGCTGCAGGACGCTCTGTTTGAGATAATTTACAGCGGCAAATCGTGTTATAATTAATATAGTTAAAAAGTAAGACTTATGAAGAAAATAACACTAAAACAAATTTCGAAACTCGCCGATGTTTCGCCGATGACTGTTTCAAATGTGATTCGCGGCAAGGATACCAAAGTTTCGGCGATAACGAAAGCAAAAATCGAAGAAATTATCCGAAAATATAATTATGCGCCCAATCAGAATGCAGCGAATCTACGTTCAGGTCGCTCGAACTTGATTGGTGTGCTTTTTTACAATAAGCAAAATCAGGTAGATTTCATTGATCCGTTCATTTCTGCTGTGCTGACAGGAATTGAGCAGGCGGCAAATGATGCGGGATATTTTACCATGCTGCACACAGTGTCTGATGTAAAAAGTATTGAAGCGCTGCAGAGAAATTGGGTATTTGCAGGTTTTGTGGTCATTTCCTTACATTGTCAAGATTTTGTCAAAATCGACAAAGCCATTGTAACGCCAGTCAGCTACATTGATACATACTGGGATGAAAAGAACAAGCTGTCTGAAAAACCGCGCAATTTTATCGGAACTGATGAAGAAAAAGTATCCAGAATAATTGCTGATTACCTGAAAATGATGGGACATGAGAAGATTCTCTTTTACAGTTTCGACTTTGATGAAAATGAGCCCAGCGTTATTCAGAAGCGATATCAGGCCTTCTTGAAATACTTTCCCGACGCCGAAGCGGTAAAAGTGCCAACGCCGAATTATCAGGCTGTGCTTGAGAGCGTGGTAGATTATTTGGAATTGCAGCCTTTCACGGCCATCTATGCAACTGCAGATTTGCTGGCAGCACGTTTGAACCAGATTTTCAAGGATATTTCGATTATTGGTGTGGACGATGCAGATTTTGACAGCTTTATCGCGCCGAAATTGACAACAGTCAGGACTGACCAGCTTGAAAAAGGAAGGCTGGCTGTGAAGTATTTGCTCGAGTCAATAGAAAGGGGGAATTCAGCAAAATTTTACTCAGATAGCGAGCTGATTGAGCGGGATAGTGTTAGAAATATAAAAAAGAACGAGCAGAAATAAAGGGGCTGAAATCCAACGAAGGTTGGATTTTTTTGATAGATACTGTACAAGTTCAGAAGTTGATAAAAAGGACAAGGTGTGCTAAAATTATCTAACAATATTAATAAGCGCTTGTAAAAACCGGTGTAAGCAAGAAAAAAACAATAAATTTAATTAGACACAATCGATAGTTTTGTGCTAATCGGTACAAATACAAGCAATAGACAAATTCGTGAAGTCATGACGCTTGTCCAAATAAGGAGGAAAATTGCAGAATAAGTTGGCGCTTAAGGAATCGGAGAGAGTCGTTTTCGATGAAATCTGCTGTCTTATTCGAGAAAGCGATATTTCTATCCGAGAAAAAAACTTGTTGACGCGTGTGAAAATGGAGATTGAAAGAGGCGGCACGTTTGATGCACACATGTCTGATTTGAGACATTATTTGCTTCCTCTCATTCAAGGACAGCAAATATCTGCAAAGGTATGGCTTTTGTTTGCAGAGGTCTGTGAAAATGATGGGATCGATCTTGACTCAAAAGCTGGCATCCCTTCTCTGCTGATTTCTTCACAAGAAGGCTGAATAAATGCATATGAATGCACAAAGGCTCAGACTACTGGGTCTTTTATTTGACTAAAATTATCATCAAGTTGGATTGACAAAAAAATCAGAATATTTTATAATAATCATACCTTTTATGTATTTTGATGGGAGCTTGTGTGATCGAAAAAATTGAACAACAGAATTTGCTCATTCGTGTACTGGTTTTATATGGACTGATGCTTATTTATTCAGGAATGCGCCTGACAATGGATACTGGAAATGAGATTATCAGTCGCTATCCAATGGTCTTTTTCATCATTGATATTCTCACTTTTCTGATTTTTTCGATCTATATCATCCGAACCTTTCGGCTGCCCATAAAGGGAAAGTTTTTCACACCGAAAAATCTGCTGCTGCTGAGCTTAGGAATTATATTTGTCTTTCTATATGGAAATGTAGAATTTTGGCTGGGCAGTCAAGGCTTTTTCCCGCCAGACATGAATAGTGCGGGCGTAAATGGATTTATTCAAAGTCTTCCTGTGGCAGGCTTCTTTTTCGTCAATATTATGGCACCTGTCATGGAAGAATCAATTCATCGCGGCGTTTTCTTCCAGCTGTTTTTCCAAAAGGAGAGTAAATGGCGTCCTTTTCTGCAAATTCTGATTTCTGGCTTGATTTTCGGCTCACTACATGTGCAAGCCGGCGAGTTTGCCTGGCAGAATCTTCTTAATTATTCAATCATGGGTTGGGCGCTTGGCACCATTTACTGTTTCAGCAAGGATTTGAAAACCAATATACTGATTCATTTTTTTAATAATGCGGCCATTCAATTTATTCCTGGCATTTTCACGATACTTTTCAGATAAATGATGGAGGTCAATGTAATGAATAAACTATCTGAACTTTCCCTCCCAATAAAACTTATCATGCTTGCTGGCGCCATACATCTGATCTATCTGGTTCAAATTAACAGATTGTTCTGGTACATGCAAATCATGTATCATCCAATCGTCATTTTTTCTGCGGAGCTTTTCGCTTCAGTTTTGCTCGCGATAGCCATGTTTGCTGGATTGAAAGTAAAATTAAAAATCAGCCCCTTTCAGAAAAAGTGGCTGCTTAGTCTGGTAATCGGCCTTGTTGCAATCATTGCGCTGTATTTTCTGAGCAAGTGGACAGGATTTTACTTTTACAGCGAAGCTGATTCTTCAGTTTGGCGACCTTATTTCATCATGGAAACATTTTTATTTATGCCCCTGCTTCAGGAACTAACATTTCGTGAATTATTTCTGAAACTCTTCCCAACGAAGCTTGCTTGGATGTACATTTTGGGTTCAAGTCTTGCTGTTCTGACTTTTTCCTTCATTTTTCTTGGAAGTTATGATATAAAGCTCCTCATCTTTTTGTTTTTCTCAGGGCTGGTTTTCTCAGGTCTGCGCTGGTATAGCAAGGACATAAAGCTGCCGATTGTTCTGCACATTTTATTGAACCTGGGGGCTTATTTTCTATGAAAGAATTTGCAAAACACAAAAAAATCCTGCGTTTCGGACTGCTCGGCTATTCACTGATTTGGCTGGTCTACGTGATGAGCTATATTGCGCTTCATCATAAGTTTTATCAGATCGACTGGCTGCGCTACAACAATGATTCGACTTACCATGCCTGGGTTGACAAGGAAGTGCTGCCGCTTGGCGTGTTGAGAATTACTGGAAATCAGACACAAATGCATGACTTCTGGCTGATCTTGCCTTTTTTTCTGGGAATGTTGCTTTGTCTGCTGATATTTATTTTCTTCTGGCGAAATTACATCGGCCGGACATTCGTACCGCTGCTCGCCTTCGCGGGTTATCTTCTTCCCTTGCTGCCCTTTAACGATGTCAACCTTTTGGTGCGGATGAGCGTTGCATTGCCATTCATCCTGTTTGGCTCGATGGCGACTGTTTGGAGTACTAAAGCCTTTGCGCGCGTGAAATAAACACGAAAAAGAAATTCAGATGAAATGAATTTCTTTTTAAATTATTTTAGCTGAACGCAATTGGTGAAAGTGTATAGCTATTGAAGTTGAACCTCTTTGACAGAATGTCTAATAACTAAACTCGGATTGAAAAATATCTGTTTTTTTGTTTTTCCTGGATTTTCAATTCTCTCTTTGATGATTTTAACGGTTTCTTCAGCGATTTCTTTGATAGGAACATGAATGGTGGTGAGTTCGGGCTGGACAACTTGACTTTCTTTGATGTCGTCAAAGCCGATGATGGAGATATCCTCAGGGATTTTTATACCGTTCTGGCTGAGGGTCTTTATGAGACTGAGTGCGATGTAGTCGTTTTCACAGAAAATAGCGGTCACGGATTGGACAAAGTAGAGCAGAGCGTCTAAGTGTCTTTTGACAGGCTCTATATGCATGCCAGGCAGGTGAAACTGCGGAAGTGTCTTGGGGTCGATGTGTCGGTTGAAGAGAGCGGCCTTGAAACCGCGGCGTCGGTCGAAAAAGTTGTTGATTCTGGGCTGGCCTTTGATGTAGCCGATTTGTCGGTGTCCCATTTCCAGCAGGTAGTTGGCGGCTTGATAACTGCCGAGGAAATTGTTCATGGTAATGGTATTGCAATCGATTTGGCTGCTTTCAGTGTCAATGACGACGAGGTTGCCGAAGTAGTCGCAAATGGGCTTCAGGAACAGAGTTGTCAGGTTGGTACCAAGGAGAATGATGCCTGAGGAGGCTTCTTCCCTCTCTTTTTTCTTTAAATCGTCAAAAAGTGTGTCCTTGTTGAAAAGGCTCAGGGTCATTGAGAGGCCTTGGGCGTTGATTTCAGAGAAAATGTAGGTAATGAGTTCGTTGAAAAAAGGTTGCGGGTAATCGGTAGAGATAACATCTTCATTGATGCCCGCAACAAAACGGATGTGAGGCCTATCATTTTCTTTGGGGACGTGTTTTTTACGTAGCCTGACATAATTGGAATCGGTAATGATTTTTAAAATTTCAGCGCGTTTTTGGGCGCTGACGCCTGGTTTTCCATTCAGCACGAGAGAGACGGTGGATTTGGAGACTTGTGCCTTTTCAGCAATTTCTTCTAGCTTCATGAAATCACTATAACATTTTAGTAAAGTAAACGCAATTTTTTGATCTTAGTTTAGTAAAACATTGCCGAACACTTGTTTGAAATTGATTGGTATATATGGAGGACTATGTTTAGTAAACTAAAAAATATTTTTGCTAAAATTTGAAAGAATCTTCCAATTTTGACTTTGAGATTGCTATAATTGCGATATAAAAGTAACTGATGGAGATGATTATGGACAAAATCAAAATTGGATTCGCACCCACTCGGAGAAATCTGTTTTCTGCCGATGCGGCCATTGAATACGCTGACTTGACACGACAGAAGCTGGATGATTTGGCGATCGATTACGTGGATATTAAAGATATCAACGATGAGGGCTTAATTTTCTCGGATGAGAGCGTGCTGCTGGCGGCCGAGAAGTTCAGGACTGAAAAGATTGACGGGCTCTTTATTGCCAATGAGAATTTTGGTACGGAGTATGCCGTCGCACGTTTGGCGCGAGAGCTGGATGTACCTGTTCTGCTCTGGGGACCAAAAGATGAAAGGCCCGCGGTTGATGGGTCACGGCTTCGTGATACTCAGTGCGGCTTGTTTGCGATTGGCAAGGTGCTCCGCCGATTCAAGGTGAAATTCACTTATCTGCAGAACTGCGATATTGACTCGCCTCAGTTTGAAAGAGGAGTCCAAGACTTTGTCAAGGTCTGCAATGTGGTGAAGACTTTCCGAAATACTCGCATTTTGCAGGTCGGTCCGCGTCCTTTCGATTTCTGGTCGGTCATCTGTAATGAGGGGGAGCTGCTGGAGAGGTTCAATATCCAGCTTTCGCCGGTTCCTATTGGCGAGGTAACTCAGGAAATCAAGCGAGTGAAGCTTGAAGAGGCTGAGAAGCTGCAGGCGACGGTTGACTGGTTCAAGACCAATACTGAAGTACAGATTTCGGACGAGAACTTGGAGATGGTGGCGGCGCTGAAAGTGGCTCTGAAGAATAAGGTTGAGTTCTACGGCTGTAATGCGGGCGTGATTCAGTGCTGGACGGAGCTTCAGGATGAAATCGGGATTCTGCCTTATGCTTCGCTGTCGCTGCTGCAGGATGAAGGGATTCCTTTCACTTGTGAGACGGATGTACATGGGGCTATCTCTGAGTTGCTGGTTGAGGCGGCAAACTTAGGACAGGATCGCGCCATCTTCGCAGATGTTAATTGTAGGCATCCAGATAATCCGAATGGCGAGCTGCTGCAGCATTTGGGCGTGTTTGCCTATTCGACGGCGGAAGGAAAGCCAGTTTTGCCGCAGCGTCACTTCGTATTTGACTATCCAGGCTCAGTTGCCTTCCAAGCACAGATGGGCGAGTATACACTGTGTCGCTTTGACGGAGATAATGGCAACTACAGTCTGCTAATGGGTACCGGTAAGGGAATTGACGGACCTTTTAATCAGGGAACTTTCATTTATCTGGAATTTGCGAATTTGAATCGTTTAGAGTTTAAGTTGGTTGAAGGACCTTATATTCATCACGTTGCAGCCATTCGTAAGAATGTGGTTCCGATTTTGTATGAGGCGACAAAGTATCTAGGGATTCAGCCTGATTTCTTTGATCCGATTGAGGAAGAGGTTAGGGCATATCTGAGAGGAGAATAAGATGTGAGGTAAGCCCGTTTAGAAGCGTAGAAATTTACCCCCTTAGGGGGAAAGCGACCTCTAAGCGCTAAAGCGCCAAGAGTCTGCTTAGGGAATCTAGGTTCTGCCTTTAGGCAGGTTCTAGATTCAT
>JAITVN010000055.1 GCA_031285775.1 Streptococcaceae bacterium
CTGATGGTCTCGACAAAATGAGAAAGATTATCCACGCCGCAGGCTTTGACCCCGAGTTTTACACAGCCATTAACAGCACCTTCGACTTGCCCTACGATATTTACAAGCCTAAAAGTAATAAGCCCCGTACCAGCATTGAGCTGATAAACAAAGACGGATCGATCGTTGAACTCTCAAAAGTCTCGCCGCTCGTCACAGCTTTGTCAGGCAATACTTATGGCGATAACCGCTTCTACTTTCCCAAAATCATGTTGTCAAACCCAGAATTTACGCAATATATCAGAAATGAGGAACTAATTAATGATTAAACTCGTCGCACTTGACTTGGACGGCACGACGCTGGATCCTGAACGTAAGCTTACACCAGAAGTAATTGAGGCCATCGGAAAAGCCAAAGCCGCGGGCGTGAAAATTGTGATTTGTACAGGTCGCCCGCTGCCTGGTGTGATTGACATTCTTGATCAGCTCAATCTGCGTCAACATGGTGACTTTGTGGTGACCTATAATGGCGCCCTTGTCCAACGGGCTGACACAGGTGAAGAGTTCATTTCTCAGGGGATTACCAGTGACGAATTCTTAGATATTGACAATGCCGCACGTAAAGCAGGCCTGCACATTCATGCGCTGACCCGCGACGGCGTTTATACGACAAATCGTGACATTGGTAAATACAGTGTCCAAGAGGCCTTTCTGGTAAACATGCCTCTCTATTATCGCACGGCCGAAGAAATTCAAAAACTTGATTTGCTGAAGGTCATGATGATTGACGAAGAAGAAATTTTAAATGAAGGAATTGCTTATCTTCCTTTCGAGCTTTTCGGCAACTTCAACCTCATCAAATCCGCACCATATTTTTTGGAAATCCTGAACAAAAATGTCAGCAAAGGCAATGCCATCAAACTGCTTTCCAAAAAACTTTACCTTGATCTTGATGATGAAGTCATGACCATCGGTGACGAAGAAAATGATCGAAGCATGCTTGAAGCGGTCGGACATTCGGTCGCCATGGGAAATGCAACTGAAGCCATCAAAAAAACCGCGCGCTACATTACTAAGACAAATGCTGAGTCTGGTGTGGCCTGGGCGATTAATCAATGGGTCCTGCCTGATTACAGATAAAAATGGAACAAAAAGAGCCGCAAATCCGAGGCTCTTTTACTTTATTTATACTTGCTTCGAGAAATCTCACTCACTGACAAGATCCGCGGATCTTTAGCACCCGGCACATTTTTACTGTCAGCGTTGACCTCGAGTGAAAAACTATCCAATTCATCAATCAATTTGTTAATTTTCTTAAACGAATTTGGCTGGTGCTCATAAACGTACTGGCTCATGATCTTTTTTGCTTTAATGAGATGAATTTTTGCCTTATAAATCTCTTCTGTTGCCTTTGTGGATTGCATCATCCTACCTCCTTAAAAAATCAGTTTTTGTATACTGCTGCTTTATCTGTCTTAATTATAACATAGCTTTCCTTAAATGTCATAAAATGGATTAGTGTTTTCTTGACTTTCAAGGATCTGCAGGTGCGGTGCCAACTCTCGGAGCTTTTCTGCAGCTTTGACAGTAAAAATATGCTCCATATAATGGCCTGGATCTAGCACAGTCAGCTTGCTTGAGCAAATGTCATGCCCAACATGGTAATAAATATCTGCCGTGATGTAAAGGTCGGCG
Organism: Streptococcaceae bacterium; assembly: GCA_031285775.1. Taxonomy (GTDB): domain Bacteria; phylum Bacillota; class Bacilli; order Lactobacillales; family Streptococcaceae; genus Lactovum. Next base: position 1,675 of record JAITVN010000055.1, read on the forward strand.
CCCTTTTCTAAAGCATCAGGCCAAAACTTGCCGCCAGAACCACCGCAAATGGCTACACGCCTGATTTTCTGCGACAAGCTGTGATCATAGCTGACAATGCGCAAACGTTCCTGCCCAAAAACCTGACGCGCGCGTGCAACGAATTCTTTCAGCTGGAGTGCTGGTATGTTTCCGATACGGCCGATTCCTGATTCATTCAAGGGCTCAACCTCTGTCAGTTCAAAGGCTTGACAAAACCAGTCATTCATCCCGCCGTCCACAATGTCAATGTTTGTATGACTCGTATAGACAGCAATGCCGGCTTTTGCTAAGTCCAACACTAGTTTTTCCTGACTGTTCGAATCCGTCAAATTCTCTAAAGGCTTGAAAATAATCGGATGCTTTGCAAAAATCAAATCCACCTTTTTATCAATCGCTTCAGCCACGGTTTGTTCACGGATATCAAGCGTTACCAACACTTTATTAATCTTTGTATTAAGCGATCCAATCTGCAGCCCGACTGGATCACCAGCTTCTGCCAGTTCTTTGGGACAGAATGCTTCATACTTTTCAACAAATTGTCCAATATTCATAATTTCAGCTTTCCTTCGATCTGTGCCCTCTCAGACATTAATTTTTTTCGTTCGTCCTTTTCCTTATCTGGCAAAATGCGCAAAACTTTATTGATTTCAGCGAGACGACGCCTCCATTTTTGCTGGAAAACTTCAGAAGCTGATAGATAAATGCCAAATTTAGCCTCTTCCTCACTCAGATCTTGTTGACCAGGCTCTGCCACTATGATTTCGTAAATTTTTCCTTTACTTTCAAGGATTTTTTCGTCTACAATTTTAAACTTTTGTTGCGCCAGCCAATTTCTCAACGCTGCTTCCTCATTATTCGGCTGGAGAATCAAATGTTTGACTTGGGACAATTTTTCCTTGCCCTCTTCTAATATTTCCGATATCAGTAAACCGCCCATTCCGGCAATGACAATGGTATCGACCTGATCTTCATTCTCAATTGCTGCCAGGCCATCTGCCAGTCGAACTTTGATTGCCGGAAAGGCTTCAGAATTTTTCCTGGCAATCTCAAAGGGACCTGAGGCAACTTCACCTGCAACTGCAAAATCAATTGTCTCATTTTCCAGCAAATAAACTGGGATCTTCGCATGATCTGATCCAATGTCTGCCAGTAGTGCATTGACCGGCACAAAATCTGCCACGGCCTGCAAACGTTTATCAAGCCTGATCATTTCTTGATGTCCCCCTTTTGAGCAACTTTTTGAAAATTCTGTCCATATTTGCAGTAGCCGATGACTGGACAGGCTTCGCAATGAGGATTTTTGGCGGTGCAGTGATAACGGCCGAAAAAGATGAGGTGGTGATGCGATGAAACCCACCTATCTTCGGGAATGTAAGCCATCAGCTTTTCTTCGACTTGAAGTACCGTAGCATCCGCATTGACCACGTCCAAGCGTTTTGCAATCCGCTCAACATGCGTGTCCACAGCAATTCCAGGAATAGCGTAAACTTCACCTAACACAACATTGGCCGTTTTTCGTCCGACGCCAGGTAATTCCTGCAGCTTTTTCTTGTCTTTGGGAAGTCCCTCGGTATATCCCCATTCCACCAGCTTTTGAGCCGTTTTGATAATATTTTTGGCCTTGTTGTGATAGAGGCCGATGGTACGAATATAACTTTCTACCTCATCTAAATCTGCCTTGGACAGACTTAGCGCATCGGGGTAGCGTTTGAACAAAGCAGGCGTTACCTTGTTAACGCCAACATCTGTTGCCTGTGCAGACAAAATCGTTGCAATCAGCAGCTGAAAAGCTGTCTGCCAATTCAGTTCGCCATGCGCTTCAGGAAACATATTATCAATAATTTCCAGCGCTTCCAGAAATTTTTTCTTACTTATCATGTCATTAAAATCCTTCAGTGGGAATGCTAAAAGCCTTGCCAGAATAAGTTTTTGGTGCTGAATTTCCCTGACTGCTTTCACGAATTTCACGCTGCTCTTCAATGTCACGCGCACTGCTGATTCCATCTGCACGCCAGCGTCTCAAAATGGCCCGAATATAATTGAGCGATACTTTTCGGTTGAGCACTGCTTCGCGCAATGCCGCCAAAATCAAGTCCGCCTCAAACTTGTCGTCTACCAGCCAGAGCCTGAGTTCCTCCAACTGCATGGGAGAAATCATCCCCATCTCAGCCTCAAAAGCCTTTGCGATGGTCTGAAGTTTATTCTCGCTGACCTGGGCACTCTTGTCCTCATTGGCAGAAAGGGACAATGCGTCTATTTTCTGAAAAGTAGGTGCAACATCAAACATCATATCCGATTGGCCATCCTGCTCAATAAAACTTACCTTTAAAAGGCCTGCTTTCTGCATCCCCTGAATGCTGGCATTTACCTGTGTCAATGTTCTTCCCAGGCATTCGGCAATCTGGCTGGGCGCTGTTTCTTTGTCTTCCAGCAAAAAAAGCCAAACCAAAAAATCTTCTGAATTGTCAAAAATCTGAGTAAAATTCTTTAATATGGCGCTTGGCAGTACTAGGTGACCACTCAAAAATTCTTCATAATAGCTCATAGTGTATTATATCACGCTTTCCAATCTAGTCTTCATTATCCAAGAGCTCCAGCCAGCGCGCTTCAAGCGGCTCTTTCTTCGCTGACAACTTTTCAACTTCTTTCTGAAGCTGAGCCAGTTTTTCAAAATCTTCTGGGCTCTGCATCATTTGAAATTGAAGCTGCTGATACTTCACATCAAGTTGATCAATCGTCAGCTCTATCTCTGCGATCTCACGCTCGCGCTTTCTCATTTCTCGTTCTCGATTTTTTTGCGCCTCCCGACTGTCAACTTTGCTGTCTCGTCCATTAACATTTTGCGGCTGGACTTCCTTGGCCTTCTGCTCCATATAATAATCATAATCCCCAGCATAAAGCTTTGAAGCATTTTCAGATAACTCCATCACTTGTGTCGCCACTTGATTGATAAAATAACGGTCGTGACTGACAAAAAGCAATGTGCCGTCAAATTCAATCAGCGCTTGTTCCAGCACTTCACGGCTGTCAATATCCAAGTGGTTGGTTGGCTCATCAAGCAGCAGGAAATTGTCGTGCCGCATGGCCAATTTTGCCAGCAAAAGACGTGCCTTTTCGCCGCCGGATAACATTCCTACGGTCTTTTTTACATCATCACCGCTGAATAAAAAAGCACCCAGCACATTACGAATCTCAACTTCAGGCAATAAACGATGTTCAGACCAAAGCTCCTCTAGCGCAGTGTTTGAAACCGTCAATCCAGCTTGTTCCTGATCGTAGTAACCAATCGTCACATTGGCGCCAATTTTTGCGCCTCCTGCTAAAAAAGGAATCTGTCCCAACACAGACTTAATCAATGTGGACTTGCCGATACCGTTCGGGCCAACAATCGCAATGGCTTCCAATTTTCGCTGGTCAAGGTTGATATTCTTTGACAGAACTTTATCGTAGCCGATTGCTGCATCTGTGATTTTCAGCACTTCATTGCCTGATGTTTTTTCCGCTTTAAAAACCAAGTGTACAGATTTATCAGATTTTTTAGGCGCTTCCAATCGCTCCATCTTTTCCAATCGCTTACGGCGAGATTGGGCACGCTTAGTGGTTGACGCACGCGTTAAGTTTTTCGCCACGAAATCCTCTAAAGCGGCAATTTCTTTCTGCTGTTTCTCAAATTCTTTCTCAGCGGTTGCCAGCATGACTTCACGCGCCTCAATGTAATGGCTGTAATTTCCCGCAAAACGCGTCAAGCTGCCGCGCGAAAGCTCTAGCACCTCATCAGCCACTTTGTCAAGAAAATAACGATCATGTGAAACAATCAGCAAGGCACCTTTATAACTTAGAAGATAATTCTCCAGCCAAGACAAGGTCTCTATATCTAGATGGTTTGTCGGCTCATCGAGTACCAGTAGATCAGGTGCAGTCAAAAGCATCTTTGCCAGTGCTAAACGTGTCTTCTGGCCGCCTGAAAGGCTAGATACCTGCTGCTGCCACATATTCTCAGGAAAATTGAAAGCATTCAGCATCGCGCGCAAATCTGATTCATAAGTAAAACCGCCGGACGCACGAAAAACCTCACTGAGCTGATCGTAACGCTTCATCAAATCTGATAAGGCCCTACCTGTCAAGCCTGACATTTCTGACTCCATTAGGTGCAGCTCTTTTTCTTGGGCGTGTAAGGTTTCGAAAACAGACTCTAGTTCCTCCAGTATCGTAAAATCTGATGAGAGGCCTGTATTCTGCGCTAAGTAGCCAATCGTTAAGCCTTTCGTTTCAGTTAATACACCAGTGGTCGGCTCTTCCTCACCGACTATTATTTTTAATAGCGTCGATTTCCCGGCTCCATTTTTTCCAACCAGAGCAATTCGTGAACGTTCTTGAATAGAAAAAGACACATTTTCAAACAAGACATCGCCAGCAAAAGATCGCGATATGTGATTTCCCTGCAAAATAATCATAGTACTATTATACACCAGCATATGTTTTTTTGCGCTTTTTTTCAAGTTGGATTACATGGAAAAAGTCTGAAATTAGCTGAAAATTATCATTCTCATCTTCAGCGTCTCATTTGTAGACATTCTCAAACTTTATCAAATTTGACAAAGCGCTCCTTCAGTACTGCAAAAGGCTTGCTCAGAACGAGCATGAAGAGAAAATCTCCGCTGGCGTGCATTAAATCAAATGGGATTCCAGCTGAATAATAGATCCAGAAAAAATTGATTCGGAAAATGAAGACTTCACAGATTGAGATTAAAAAGCCGTATAGCAATCCCAGCAGAAAAGCAATTACCATCTGTGAAAGGAGTTTCCTAAAGAATCCGATTTTCAGCAAGAAATAGTAAATCAGCAAAATCAGACTGTAGCACAGCATTTGTTCAAAAACCCAGTAACCCATGCCAAGGTAGACCCCTGTTGCGACCAACATGACATTAGCCACGACAAGTGCGTTAGCTAGGCCGAAGTTGAAGCATATCAGTAGTACAATGGTCGTGACAGGCGTGAAATTAGGAATCCAAGTGAAGCTTAACCTTGCAACAACACAAACGGCTACAAACAAGGCCAGCAAAGCTATTCGCTTTAGCGAAAAGACCTTAGAATTTTGAAAGGTAAAATTCAATCTTATCACCGTCCTTAAGCTTGACATCGGCTGCGCCTACTGCCGAATCTGTCCCGTTTACCTTAAACATCAGATAAGTCTTATTGGCTGGATCGGATTTTAGACCATCCACTGAGTTGATCAGCCCATCAGTTTCATCCGCATGCAGCTGCTTCTTGACAAGATCAAGCAGATTGCTTCCTTGTTCAGCTTTATAGCTGTTCGTTTTACCGTCAATTGTTATCTGGATGGTGACCTTTGACTGACTTTGTTTTGTACTCTCAGAAGTTTTCTGATTTGAATTTGATGTACAGGCTGTCTGACTAAGACTTATCACTGCCATTATAAAAAGCAGGAGGATTTTTCTTGTTTTTTTCATTGAATTTCTCTTTCTACTGAGGCAAAAAGCTCTCAATCACTGAATTGGGAGCCTTGTATGACGAAAAAAAGCAGAAAGCTTATCGTCGGCAATACTCCCTTAGTAAAGTTTGCTCGAACTTACTCAATCAAAGACCTGACTTAGCTTTCGCATCACAGTAGATAAAGGACTGTTGAGGATTCACACCTCATTCCATGATTGAGAAGTTTTGTAAATTATTTATTTATTGATTAGCCCAATCGGCAGGGTAGGTCACGTAGACGAAGCGGGCTTTGTCTTTGACTGAGAACTGGATTGAGCTGCCTTTTGGAATCAAAATCAATTCACCAGGCTTAACTGTGTTGACACGTTTTTCTATGATGATATCAAGTACACCGTCAATGACGTAGTCGATTTCATCATAGTCAAGATGCCAGTCAAATGTGGTTTCTTCCATGTACATCAAGCCTGAACCCAGACGAGGACTTTCTGATAAGGTAAATAAATCCTTGCAGTAAACCCTATCTTCAGGATTACCTGTATCCAGTCGATTTTTTTCCTCAACTTCCATTTGAGGTAAAGATACTTTGATAATACCAGACGAATCTTTTTGAAAATCTGGTGTTAAGGCTTTTACGATGATTTTTCGCACCAAATTTTCAATCTGGCCACGATTTATTTCGGTCATTGGGCGGTTTCCTCCAAAGTTGTCTCTGTCAGAACTTTTTCTTGATTTTTTTTGCCCAACATCCTATTTGCCATTAATTGTGCCACAAATATGGCTGTAATACCAGCCACAAGTTTGCTGACAATCATTGGGAATATCATTTCTTTATTGACACCAGCTGTAAAGCCTAAGTGATCGCCGAAGACAAAGGCCGCCGAAACAGCAAAGGAGACGTTCAGAATTTTTCCGCGGTCATCCATATCTTTCATCATCTGAAACATAGGGATATTATTGGCCAAAGTGGCAATCATGCCTGCGGCTGCAACATCATTCATACCGAGAAAATGACCTACTTTCATCAGGGGCTTTGAGAAAAGCTTTGTAATGACAAAAACTAGAACAAAGGCACCGGCCAGCGTGACAGCAATTGATCCAACAACGGTAAAACCTTCCATGATATCCGCAATGTTCTTGACAGGTTTGAAACCAATCAGAATATCCATCGCACCTAATACCAGACCAATGATAGCAACTGCCACAACGCCTTTACCAAACCAGTCAAATCCCTTGGTCATCTTGTCGGGAATAAACTGCAGCCCCAGCATAATCAAGATGGCCACAATAATAATTGGAATCAGGTTCAAGAGAATTGTCATGATATCCATTCCCATCACCAAGCCGCCTACAAAGACACCCAACGGGATTGTGACCATTCCGCTCAAGACGCCTGTCGCCAAGAATTTTTTATCCTCTGGCTCAATGATACCAAGTGCGACTGGAATTGTAAAGACGATAGTAGGTCCCATCATTCCGCCTAAAATAATACCCGCAAAATTGCCAATTTCTGGTGTTCCAGCCATATTCATCGCTAAAGGATATCCCCCCATGTCCATCGCCAGCAAAGTTGTCGCAAACATTGACGGATCAGCGCCTAAAGCTTTATACAGCGGAACTACGACTGGGGATAAGATATCTTTTAACACAGGCGCCAGAACAATAATACCAACCATACTCAAAGTCAGTGCCCCCATGGCATTGATTCCATCTTCAAATTTATCACCCAGTCCAAACTTTCCGCCGATAATCCGATCAATCGCACCGAGTATCATAAAGATGACCATGATGATCATAATAATTTGATTTATACCCATAAAAACTCCTTTTGTTAATCGTATGACACTTTAATGTGAAAGTGCTCAATTCGTTTTTAATTTTCAATTTTTTGAGGAAACTACTTATTTTCGATATTTTCCCCTGCATCTACTACGCCTACAATCATCGCATCAATAGGAACTTCAGGATTCGCAGCCAAACGTGCACTTGATCCTGTAACAACCAAAACATTATCTCCAATACCTGCACCAGTTCCTGAATCCGCAGCAATCAGAAAGTCATTCATTGGTGTTTTCTCTGGTGTCAACCGCTCAACAATCATAAACTTTAAGCCTGTCAACTTCTCGTTTTTTCGAGTCGACCAAATATTGCCTGTCACTCTCCCTAATATCATCTCTCCTCCTCAAAAAGCTGCCTGCTTCTTCTTTGCTTCCTTTTCAAGCACAATATTTAAGTGCTTCTCCGAGCGAATAAACTGAATGCCATAGCCTTCCAATGTGGACAGAATCTCGTCATAGCGGCGCCAAAGGCCAAAGCGGCTCGTTTTCTTAATATCAGTCAGTTTATATTCCCAGGCCAATAGCAGTATAGGCTTTTTCTTGAGCAAGAAGCTCAAGATAAGCTCAGTTAGTGTATCCATCTGCTGAAGATTTGCCACGTAAGTCATGCGATTGAAATTCAGCCAACTCAGAATCAGCAGGTCTGATTTTTCACAGGAATTCTGCCATTCAGTATTTTGAGAATAATGATTAAGGACCTCCAGATTTGCTGCGGAGTATTTGCTCTGGTCAGGATCCATAGCTACAACTAAGCCATTTGAAGAGTCATCTTTCTCCTCATCATTGTATTCTACTGAGGCTGACTGAATCGTCAGACGACGCATGACTTCATCAACCACAATCTCTACAAGTTTTTCAATTTCTTCCTCGTTCATTGTTCATTGACCTTTCACCTTCCCCTCACTTTTAAGATATAAATTCGCCGTGCATACCTATAAAATAACCACAAGCGTTGGCTTCATCGGTATCTAGATGCATGCAAGTGGCAAATTTATCACTCACACGGATGACGACATCATCAAAAATGAGCGGACGCTTTCCATTAACTTTTACTTTCACAATCTGACCGTTTTCAAGCCCATATTTGGCAGCGTCTTCCACCGACATATGTACATGCCGTTTTGCCACAATCAGTCCTTGTTCAAGCAGCGCCACATGGTTGCCGTTAATCAGAGTCACAGCAGCTGTACCGCTCAGATGACCACTTTCTCTGATTTCAGCAGTTAAACCAAGGATCCTTAAATCAGACAGAGACATCTCCACTTGCGATTCTTCTCTGATGGGACCAAGAATACGAACATTTTGAATCATGCCTTTTGGTCCGACGACAGTCACGCGCTCTTCACTGGCATATTGACCAGGCTGTGACAGGTTTTTCCTTGGCGTCAGCTCATAACCTTTGCCAAATAAGGCTTCCAAATGCTCCTGGCTGAGGTGAATATGCCGGGCTGACATTTCCACCTCAATTCCAGCGGCTTCTGATTCAAGATGAACTTTTTCTTGAACACGGCTAAGGATTTCTAAGACGATTTGCTCAATATTTTCCAAAATTCACCACCTTTAATCCTGCTTCTAAAAGAGTTCGTCTTATCATCCAAGAAGCAGCTTCCATTCATTAAAACTGCAAATACTTCCATTCCACTTGAGTTCTCAGGTGGAAGCTATTTCGACGGCAGAATGGCATCAACTTCTGTATGAGGCCGTGGAATCACATGAACACTTAACAGCTCTCCTACACGCTCTGCGGCTGCGCCGCCGGCATCAACTGCGGCCTTCACTGCGCCGACATCACCGCGCACCATGACGGTGACTAAACCGCCGCCGACTTGCTCTTTTCCTATCAATGCGACATTAGCCGCTTTGACCATGGCATCTGCTGCTTCAATTGCTGGAACCAATCCTTTTGTTTCAATCATTCCAAGTGCATTTGTTGACATTTTTATTTCCTACTTTCTTTTGTTTTTATCAAATTTGTCTGCGCTATTGTTGTTTTTAAGAGGGCAGAATGGCATCAACTTCTGTATGAGGCCGCGGAATCACATGAACACTCAACAGCTCTCCTACACGCTCAGCGGCTGCGCCGCCGGCATCTACTGCGGCTTTCACTGCGCCGACATCGCCGCGCACCATGACGGTAACTAAACCGCCGCCGACTTGCTCTTTTCCTATCAATGTGACATTGGCCGCTTTGACCATGGCATCTGCGGCTTCAATCGCAGGAACCAACCCTTTTGTTTCAATCATTCCAAGTGCATTTGTAGACATTCTTATTTCCTACTTTCTTTGTTTTTATTATTTAAAATTTTTAATCACTTCTTCGACAATTAAGGCAATCAGCTTTTCCTGATTCACATTATCTAATGGATTTGTTTCTGTCGCAGCTGCCTCCTGACGAATGTCACTCAGTTCTTTCACGCCATATGCCACACGACGGATATTGAACAAGTGCTGCGGTGTAATATTATCACTTGAAGATGATCCTCCAACTGCACCGCTGCCCAATGTGAGTGCTGGTGCCAGATTCGTCGTTGCACCAATTCCCCCTAATGCTCCTGCTGTGTTAATCAGTAGACGATTAACCGGTTTTTTTAGTGCAAACTCCTTGATTAAATCCTGATTCTCTGTGTGTATCATCATAGTGTGGCCTGCACCCTCGCCCATCAGAATCTCAATTGCTAATTCACAGGCCTGCTCCCAGTTTTCTACCACATAATAGGCCAAAATCGGACAGAGCTTTTCACGTGAATAGGGATACTGCGGTCCGACACGATGCTCTGCAGCCAGCAGAACTCGCGTTCCCTCAGGGATTGTAATACCAGCCAAATCCGCGATAACTTTCGCCGTTTTACCGACAATGACTGGATTCATCGTACCATTTGGCCGCAGAATGAATTTCGAGAGCTTGTCGGCTTGATCCGGGCTTAGAAAATATGCCCCCTGCCTTGTAAATTCCTCTCGAACCGCTAGATTGTTGCTGTTTTCTGCAATGACGGACTGCTCAGAAGCACAAATCACACCATTATCAAAAGTTTTACTGTCCATAATCCGGCGTACCGCTTTTTTTATATCCGCACTCGGTGTGATATAAGCCGGTCCATTCCCTGGACCAACACCAATTGCTGGAGTACCTGATGAATATGAGGCTTTGACCATGGCATTTCCGCCTGTGGCTAGAATCAGATTTGTATCGCTGCTGGTCATCAACTCATGCGTTGCTTCCATTGTGGGCTGATGAATGACTGAAATTGCATCTTCGGGGGCTCCTAAATCTATCAGAGCTTGCCGCATAATGTCCACGGTGGCAATGATTGACTTGCTTGCTCCAGGATGAGGCGAGAAGACAATACTATTTCCAGCTTTTAGTGAAATCAAGGCCTTATAAATTACAGTCGAAGTCGGATTGGTTGAAGGAATAATTCCCGCTACAACACCCACCGGCACTGCTACTTCAATAATTTTCTGCTCCGAGTCTTCTTTCAGAATTCCAACCGTTTTCATCTCTTTGATTGATTCATATACAACTTTAGATGCAAAGACATTTTTAATTACTTTGTCTTTCCAGCAACCAAATCCAGTTTCTTCAGCAGCCATCTTTGCCAGCTCTACTCGTTTAGCAAAAGTGCTTTCCGAGATTGCTTCAACAAGCTTGTCAATTTGTTTTTGACTATAGGTTGCTAAAATTTTCTGAGCTTCTTTGGCCGCTCTCAGGAGATTGCGTACTTCTTGAATTGAGAGGAGGTCTTTATCTTCAATGGGCATCCTTATTTACCTCCTTGCTTTATTATCGTTTCCTTGATTGCTTCTATCAAAACCGCCTTAGTGGCATATTTGATTTCTTTACTTGAGAGCGTGAAATTTTCAAATGTCAGCGCAAGCTTTCTCAAATCAACAACCTTCATGTCCTCTAATTCACTAACTTTTTGGCTTGACAGCAATTCGCGAATTTTTACTTCCTCTTTCCTTGCGCTTATCACTTCTGATTCTCGGTTCAATTTTTCTTTAGCAAAAAGTAAATCAGTCTGACGATCAGGTCTTGGAATCACATGATGTGAACGATAAGTTCCTATCTGCTTTCCTACCACAATGGCCGCTTCAACCGCAGCAGCGACTGCCGCTACATCACCATTCAAAACAATTGTGGTAATGCCTCCTTTAATTCTCTCTGAGGCTGCCAAATGCACGTTAGCTGCTTTCAGAGCAGCATCAGCTACTGCCACTGCTCCCAAATAACCTCTGACTTCTACCATTCCAAGGGCCTCCGTCATTGTTCACCTCCATTCAGACTTCGCGCGGTCTGGCTGCAACACGCTTGATTGCTTCTGCAAAAGCATCACAAGCAGCTTTACATGCAGATTGAGAACCTGTCAGCAAAGCGCCCGCAAAGTTGGTTTCAGATGGCGGGGCGTAAAATGCGCCCATCGTTACATCAGCTGCCTTCAAAGCTGCATCTATACCAATCATTGCCTCACCCGGAGCTGCAATCAGGTAAGCGATAGCCTCACCTTCCTTGACGTTTGCCCCCTTTGACAGATAAGAACCTGTGCGGCTAACCACATGAGCCAGATAAACGACTGAATCGTCTTCATTGGCTGAGATAAAGCGTGCTTCATTTTCAATAAAAGTAACTGCCGCCTCAAGACCGCTCTTTACTTCGGCCGGCGTTGGTCCAGCAATAATTCCAATGACCTCGCCAGCCAGTTTGGTTGATGCATTGCCTGCACCTGCATACATACTACGACCGTATACAACCTCGACTTGAGCTTTTTTGGTCGCTTCGTCAAGAGCGATGTAAGTGACATCGTCACAGTCCGCTGTGATGATACCTAGTGAATGCATTTCCGGTCCAAGTCCAAGTTCCTTGATCAGACCCTCGTCTATATTAGGAATCATTTGAGTAGACAGTACACTAACGGGAAGTTTGTCTCCTATCATTTTATCCTCCGATGTTTTTATTTTGTCATACTAGAAGTTCTGCCTTCAGTTGACTAAAGTTCTACATGAATGTAGTTTCTTTTTATGAAGTCGCCGCTTCAGGCTTGCTTCAAATCAATGCCTGATTTTTTGGCATCAATCATTTTTTTAATCAAATCTGCCACATAGGCACCCGCTTCAACAGCAGGAGTACCACCTTTGTGAATGTTTGAAATTACCGTGCGGCGGGCTTCCGGCATGCCGACAGTAGGTTTGTAAGCCACATAAGCACTCATTGACTCCGCAGTGACCAGCCCAGGTCGCTCGCCAATCAGTAAACAAACTACCTCAGCGCCTGTTTCTTCTCCAACGACATCCATCGCGGGGACACGACAATATTTGACAAAAATTACTTCTGAGAAGTCTAGTCCATGCGTCTTCAAACCTTGCTTAATCGAAGGGATAATCTGCTCAATATTAGCCTCAATAGCTGCTGAAGACAAGCCGTCACCTACCATGATTTGCACTTTGGGATGGCTGGTGCCGATTTTACTCAAAACTGCCTTATTTTCATCGTCAAATTGGCGGCCGCGATCTGGATTTGTCAGGTAATCATCTTTGCTCACACAAATTGTCTTACAAGAAGTAAAGCCCATCTTCTCTACTAATTCTTCGGAAACATCGGAGAAAACTGCATCTTGGGCTGCTGCATGGTCGGCACGAAAGCGCAGCGAAGTTTGGAGATTATAACGCGTTCCCTCACGCCCTACACCTAAACGAGCAGGTGTGTAACTCTTAATTTTCAGATAGCCTTCGCGATTGATCGGATTTCGGACTAGAAGCTGCTTTTTTAAATCAATGGCTGTGATATCGTCAAGAATTCCGTCTTCAACAGTCGAAGAAAAACTCGAATCAGTCTGAACAGTACTTGTCCCAACCGTATTTTGAGTCATTTCTTGAAGAATCGTTTCAATCATACTTTTTAATTCATTTTCATTCATTTTTTCATCCTCATTGTCATAGTATTTGCCAATCGAAATTTTTATTGTAGGAAGATAGAAGCATCTCCAGCTCTTTCGGTCAGCTTCCCATCTGCCATAATTCCCATTTTCTCGCACCAAGTTTCAAACTCTTTGATAGGACGACGGCCAAAAATCTCGCGAATGGTTGCTGTATCATGGAAGCCTGTCGTTTGATAATTCAGCATGACGTCATCACCATGTGGAATTCCCATGACATAGGTACAATTTGCTGCAGCCAAAGCCGTTAAAAGAATTTCCATATCATTCTGATCTGCTTTCATGTGATTTGTATAGCACACATCTACTCCCATGGAGATACCATGAAGCTTGCCCATAAAATGGTCCTCCAATCCAGCTCTGATTACTTGTTTGGCATCATAAAGATATTCTGGACCGATGAAACCAACGACCGTGTTGACCAAGAAAGGATCAAAATGACGGGCAAAGCCATAGCAGCGTGCTTCCATCGTTACCTGATCCGTATCAAAATGTGCATCACTGGAGAGCTCTGAACCCTGGCCGGTTTCAAAGTAATTGACGTTTTGTCCCGTTGCAGTCCCTTTTCTGTGGACGAGATCGCGCGCATCCTGCAGAATCTGAGCAGTTACACCAAAGGCTTCATTTCCTTTCTGTGAGCCAGCGATAGACTGGAAAATCAAGCCAGTCGGCGCCCCTTTTTCAACCGCTTCCATTTGAGTGGTTACATGTGCCAGCACACTGGTTTGAACGGGAATATTCCACTTTTGCCGGAATTCTTCAAACTTGTCAAGAATGCGTCTGGTACTGTCAACTGAGTCATCAACTGGATTTAGACCGATAACAGCGTCACCTGTCCCGTAAGACAAGCCTTCCATGACCGTTGCCATAATCCCGTCAATATCATCCGTCGGATGATTGGGCTGCAGACGATTGGCAAAAGTTCCATGATGGCCAATTGTTGTATTGGCTGTCTTCAGTACTTCAATCTTGCCGGCAGCTTGAATCAGATCCAGATTTGACATCAATTTACAGACGCCAGCTATCATTTCTGATGTCAAGGCGCGCTGAATATGCTGAATTTCGAAATTTCCTGTCGTGGAAGCTAACAAGAAGGCGCGCAGCTCTTCCAGTGTCCAGTTTTTAATTTCCTCAAAAACGGTTAAGTTGATGTCGTCAATGATGATTCGAGTGACCTCGTCTTTTTCATAGTCGACAGAAGGATTGTTGAAAAGATCATTAAGTGTAAGTTGAGCCAGAACAACTTTGGCCGCAATACGCTCTTCTGAACTTGAAGCTGCAACCCGTGCAAGTTTATCGCCGGATTTTTCTTCATTTGCTTTGGCCATAACTTCTTTGACTGAAGCAAATGAATAGAGCTTTCCGAACAATTTAGTTTTTAACAGCATGTTTTTCCTCCATTTTTCTGTTAATTAATAGATGTATTTCAAAGCCCAGCTTTCTTGTCTAACCACAGCTCCCAAAGCAGTAGCAGCTTCAACGTAAAGCGGGTATAACAACATTATTTATTCAAAAACCAATGTTTTTACGACAACTGGGAGAACGCTCCCTGAAGCAACTGGAATGCCAATGTCGATGTAATCTCCTGAATCTACCTGGATAGAATCAATCGAGACATATGGATGTCCTCTAGGAAGCAGCTGATATAGTGCTTGACCAACTGCTTTTCCCATGTCATGCCAGCTGATCACGATCAAAGTTTGACCTGAATCAATTTTTGTCTGCAAACCTCGCTGAATTTCCTCAGCTAAAGACTGAACTTCCTTGAAAAGCGGATTTTTCCAGCCTTCATAGGCAATGGCAATGGGACCATCATAGTCTGAATCGCTAAACCACTTCAATTTCTCGCGAATCTGCTCAGCCAGAGTAGCTGTGCGTATACTTCCCTGGACATTTTCCAGATGCACAACTGGGATATTCTGCAGCGGCAAGTTTTTCTCAGTATAAGAAATCGTTGAGCCAGAGACCTCTGTCAAATGACTGCCGGCACCAACAACTGTCGCCTGAATCGTCTCAAGCGATTGGGCAACTGTTTTCTCCGAAAAAATCTCAGATTTTCTAATCGATTGCCCCAATATCAAACCTATGTCTCCATATTTGAAGAAATCCGTCGTTATCTCTTCATTCAGACAGTCTGCTACGCCGCCTGAGAAAGTCACATAGGGAATATCTGCCAGCAGCTTTATAGAATGATTGGTAATGAATAAGTCGAAGTATTCTGGTTTCGCCCCAACTCCGACGGCATGTGCTAAAATCCGAGCAAACTCATCTGTTATCTGGCGAATCTCAGCAATCTCTGCTTTGGCACCAACTTTGAGCTTCAGCTGCTTATCCGAGATTATTTTTTCAATCTTCTCAGAAATGTAGCTGACAATCTGACTGTTTTTATCAAGTTTAATCAATCTTCCGCCGATATCAAAGCAGCCTGTTGATTCAATCTCATTGTTATTAAAACAAGCTAGATTACTGGTGCCGCCGCCGATATCAAGATTAACCGCACGACCTCCTTTTTCCTTTGAAAGCTTCTGAGTGCCTGCGCCTTTGCCGGCAATTATACTTTCCAAATCCGGACCAGCTGTTGCGACGACAAAGTCGCCAGCCAAATGGGACAGTGATTTAAGCACATTTTCTGCATTGGCTTTTCTGGCCGTTTCACCAGTGATAATCACACCGCCAGTTTGAATCTCATCCGCCTTGATACCTGCTTTTTTATACTCAGTCTCAATAAACTTTTTGAGTGGTTCGATCGCAATTTCTTGCCGATTTGAGGGATTAAGAGGTGTAAAAATAATTTCACTGCGGTAAACAATCTCCTTATCAGAAATCTCAATTCTAGGTACCGTAAAATCAGAAGCCAGATTTTCTAATGTCAGCTTGGAAATGACCATTTGACTGGTACTCGTGCCAATGTCAATTCCGACACTGAGAATTTTTTCCTGCATGCACTTCACCTCCTTACATATTTGGCAAATTTCTTTCTGCCTGGCCGAGCAGAAAGCTTTTCTGAAAAGTAAAAAGCCGCGAAAAGTCTCTCATTTAGTTACTTTTCGCAGCTTTGCGTTTATTATTTATCGCCTGTGATAAACTGTATTTTATTTATTGTACCTGTTGAGTTGGATTCTATGTCTAAGTGCCCTTGCAAATCTTCATTGATGTACATTGACACAATCTTAAGTCCTAAATTTGCTTTGATATGCTCAGAATCATAACCAATACCATCGTCTTTGATAATCAATTCAACCTGACGATGATGTCTTGATGCTGAGATTGTAATCGTTCCCCGACTTCGATTTTCAAAGGCGTGTTCGTAAGCATTTGATATCAGTTCATTAATGATTAAAGAGAGCGTCACAAGCTGCTTAGAATCAAGTGTAATCCGTTCATTCACATCAATTTCGACTTTAATCTCAGCCGACGAGACCAGCATTTGCTGAAGATTCCTAAGCAGATTTTCTACCATGCTCTTGAGAGACACATCTTCATCGAAATGTTGTGACAAGAGCTGATGCGTCGTCGCAATCGCCATAATTCTAGATGAGCTTTCTCTCAGCGCTTTTTTGGTCTCATCATTTTCTGCTCTGCGTTCCTGCAAATGAAGCAGGGAGACGACTGACTGAAGATTATTTTTAACTCGATGATGAATTTCCTGAATCAGGAGTGATTTTTGACGAATGTCTTCTTCCTGAGTCTTGAGTCGGGTAATATCCCAGATGAGGACCAGAATTCGCTCTGAGTCTTGCAGCCATACTTTCTTGATGGAAAAATAGTAATTCAAAAAACTTGTTTGGTCAATTTGACTGACTTCTTTTTTGACAGTGAAGAGATAAAGGAGATACTCGAAAGTCGTATTGTCAAGCGCCATATTATCATAATGCAAAGACTCTAAACTGTCCTGATAACCGAGTTTCTGATAAAGTAAATCTGCCGAATCATTCGCCCAAACCAGCTGCCCATCTTTTTCATAAAGAAGTACACCATGATCAAACTGATTGTATGATTCAGCCAACTGCTGCATCAAATTTTTTCTATCGACGATCGAATCCAGCGGCGAATGTTTTATGCTCTTTGCTTCAGGTGAGCTCTCAATAATCAGTGTTGCGATTGTCCCGCCAGTTCCGCGAATCGGGTGAACAACTTGAACGATGTCACGCCCTTCCTGAGAAACGCCATGCAGGCCATTGGAGATTAAGCCGGTCTGCAGGGTTCTTAAAACGCCTGGTTCATTCTGCAATAAAGCAATTTCACCTACGATGTCATTCTGATACAGCGAAGCGTGTGTCAGACAAGGACGTTGAAAAACCACGTAAGCTCCCTTATCCTTTGAATCCAGTACATCTATGAATACATCATTATCTGGATATTGTCTGTCATTGACAATTTTTTCTGCGACGGACACTAAGTAATTTAGATTTTCCTCATCAAAATCACAGTGATCATACACGAGGTCTTTCATTCTGTTGATATTTGGATTTGTCATTTTCTTATCAATTTTTTAGTTGCGCATTTCTTCCGTAATCATTTCAGCAAATTCACGTAGGGTCACACGATATTTCATGCTGTTGTCACGAAGATATTTGAAGGCTTCTTCTTCAGTTTTTTTATTCTTCAACATGACAATGCCTTTTGCCTTTTCAATAATTTTGCGCTCTTCAAGCTTCGTTTTCAATTTGTCAATCTCACCAGCCATTTTAAAAGATTCTTTACCTTTTGCCATGACGACTTCAATTGTCGGAATCAGCGATTTTTCATCCAGCGGTTTGACAAGATAGCCGCCTGCACCAATTTGACTTGCTTTGAGTATGTGTTCATTGCTGCTGTAAGCCGAAAGGAATATCACGCCTCCTTTAACATAATGATTTGTGATAATTTTTTTGGCCGCAGAAAAACCGTCAAGCACAGGCATTTCAATGTCCATTAAGACAACATCGGGGACTTTTCTTTCACAGATTTTAATTGCCTCAATACCGTTAGATGCTTCGCCAACGACATCATACCCATTCTCCTCAAGATATTCTACGAAGTCCATCCTAACCAGAGATTCGTCATCTACGACAATAACGCGACATTTCATTCGCTTCTCCTTTGAAATCAAGTTACCCTGGTTAAACCTGATTCCAGCTTTTTCTCAAAGACCTGACTTCGCTTGAACGTTACAGTGGATAAGGACCGCTGAGGATTTGCACCTCATTCCATGAGAGAAAACTCTAAAATTTATGTTTTTGTAATCTTTGTGTCAATCGTAAAACCAAGAATTTCCTTCAAGCCTCTGAGTACTTCTTGAATAGCGGATTCAACTGCTGAAACATCACCCGTGATAACAACGGAACCACTGAAACGATCAATGAAGCCGATTTCTATGGCAGCACTTTTAGTTGCAATATCTACAGCTATAATTGAGCCTTCGCTCGGTGTGATGGTTAGTATTCCCAGTGCACCTTTTGAAGCGACCGCTTTCAGTCCTAATTTCACATAAATATCTTCGTTTGGATTGGCAATAATATGTGCCAGCGTGACTTGCTTACCTGGTACATATTCTTGAATCATTCTTTGCTTTTCTTCCATATGAAAAGGACTCCTATTGACATAAGCAGACTGTCAGCCCTATCGAGCCGTACAGGCTGTTTTTCTGATGCTGAACTTTGCGTAAGAACTGCTATAGAAATAATTTCGTCGAACAGTCGGCTATAGATTAAGTTTATGCAGCTCTCGAATTTCCTTATACGCTGTTATTAAGCTTTTACAATAAAAAGTCCCACAAAACAAAATACTAGAGCAGTAAATTATTCCATAGAACTCCATTGTTCTTCTTACGATGAGTACAACTTTGTATGTAGATATTGTAACATATTAAGATAGCGTTTGCAAGAGGAAAATTAATTTTACTGCGATTTTTATATCTTTTCTTGTCTTTTTGCAAATCAACAAACTTTTTCAATCATCCTTTCAACATCTTCTTGTGAAGGAACTCGAGGATTCGTTGAAGTCGTGGCGTCAGCCAGAGCCGCTGCAGCTATTTCGTGAATTTGCGCCATAACATCGGATTTTTTTATTCCGCATTCAGACAAAGTTGATGGCATTTCCAGTGTGCTGCGAAGTTTCTTGATTTCCCGAATCAGGCCTTTGACTGCTTGCCTATCTTGATAGGATTCTACACCAATCATGCAAGCCAATTTGGCATAGCGAGATTGCGTATGTTTACAGACTTCATTTTCAGAGCCGTCAAACCCAGCGTTGAAAGCAATAATCTCAGGCATTAGAATGCTATTCATCCGTCCATGTGCGATATGAAATCGTGCGCCTGCTGCATGAGCAATGCCATGATTTAAGCCAAGTTCTGCAATGTTAAAGGACATACCAGCCAATGTCGATGCAATATGCATTTTTTCTCTTGCCTGATTATTATCGGCTTCTTTAAAGCAGGTCGGGAGATATCTAAAAACAAAGCGAAAAGCTTTTTCAGCATAGAGATTAGAAAAGTCATTGGCTTTTATAGATACAAAAGCTTCTAAGCAATGAGTCAGAACATCCATCCCTGTATCGGCCGTAACTTTAGGCGGTAGAGTTTTTGTTAATTCCTTATCCAAGATTGCAACATCTGGCAAAATCTCTCCTGTCACTAAAGGATACTTGAGCGCTTTGGCTGAATCCGTAATAATCGAAAAATTGGTTACCTCTGAGCCAGTGCCGCTAGTCGTCGGAATAGCAATGAACTGGATTTTGCTAACCGGGACTGCTTGAGCGTAAAAATACTTCATCGCCTTCGCAGCATCAATGGCTGAACCACCGCCAATGGCAATCATGGTGTCAGGTTGAAACTCCTGCATTTTTCCAACCCCATCCACCACTTGCTCAATTGGCGGGTCTGGCTGAATATCTGAAAAAACTTCGACGATCATCCCCTCAAGTGTTTGTTTGAGTACGCTGAAAGCGGACGTTTCAAGAAAAAATGGATCTGCCACTACAAAAACCTTCTGCATCTCAAGGGTCTTCAAAGTTTCAAGTCCCCCTACAATAATCATCGTCTTTTGTCTAATTACTTGCATTTCCTGAGCTTACCTCTCATTTTCATAAAATATGTCTTCATTTCCTTCACGACGATTGAATTCTCTGGCCAAGGTAAAAAAGTAATCTGATAAACGATTCAGATAAATCAAGATGTCAGGATTAATTTCTGCAGTCCAGCTTAACTTTACCAATTGGCGTTCGGCATTTCTAGCTAGGGTCCGTGCTACCTGACAGTCACTGGCCGGCAAGCTGCCGCCCGGCAGAATAAACCTGGTCAATGGCCTTGCTTTTTCCGTATAACTATCAATCCAAGATTCCAGATTCGCTGTCGGCGCAGCCTTTATACGCCAAGTCGATGAAGATAAAGTAGGATTTGCTAAATCCGTCTGACAATCAAAAAGACATTGCTGAATCTCCTGGAGTTGTTCAGAAATATCAGGATAATTCATTCTAGTTTGTGAAATAATTCTTCCAATCCAAGAATTCAAATAATCTAATGCACCATAGGTTTCAACACGATCACTGGCCTTTGAGACTGCTTGTCCTGATGCCAAACGCGTCATTCCCTTATCGCCAGTTTTAGTGTAAATTTTCATCTTTTAACTCCCTTCTAAATATTTTTTTAGCTCCCCAATTCCCTTTTGCTGATAAGCAGAAATCTTAAAAATCTTTTTTGCACCTGCTTCTTTGAGCTGGCTTTCAACAAATCGAATCTCTTCCGTGGATTGGGCCAAGTCAATTTTTGTGATAATACCCAGAGTCTCCTTAGGAAACATACCAGCAAAGCCATATGAGAAAATCTGTTCTTGCTCCGCCACGCTCTGTACCAGACCAATCACATCTGATTCTGCAGCCGTTACCGTTAAAGATTGAATAAATTTGCGATGCAGGATGTATTCACCTGGTGTATCAATAATGTCTTCGTGGAACTGCAATGCTTGAGTCTTGTCATAATCAAGTGATTGACCATGCAAAGCTTGAGTTAATGTCGTCTTCCCGCAGCCTACGGCACCCATTAATATAATTTTTTTCATATCAATAAATAAGACTTTCAAAAACTTCTCTGCGCGGTCGGGGGATGACTACCTTGTTAATCATCAGAGCGGTTTCTTTAGCTGCTTCCGCAGCGGCTTGGGTTGCAGCTTCACATGCGCCCGTGTCGCCAGATAGAACGACATAAGATTTTCCCGCTAAGCCCGTTGCCAGCCTCAAAGCCAGAATATTTACCTCCGCCGCTTTGACCGCTGCATCTGCAGCCAAAATTGAACCAGCGCACGAATAATACTCCAGCACACCAATCGCTGTCAGCTGATCTGGAAATTCCGTCTTATTGATTGCTTTTATCACTTGTTCACTGATTCCAGGGATAATAAGTTTTCCCACCACATGCATGTCGCCCAGTTTAGCACCAACTTCAACTGCTTGAGTGACTGTGTCTACCGTCCCTGCAATCAAAATATAATACTTACCAGGACAGCTGGCCTTGGCGTAAATAAGCTC
>JAITVN010000060.1 GCA_031285775.1 Streptococcaceae bacterium
TGTCTCAGTCACGTTCAAATCTATCCTTTTCATTTTATTAGAATAACCTATTGGAACAACAGATTGGGACATTTTGTCTTTCGACCTACCTAAGACATTATCACATTCGAACGATATTCCAAAAGTTGAATAAATTGATAATTTGACAAATTCGATTGTTTTGTTATAATAATGAAAGCAAAAGTGGCTAGAAACCTGTGTTATTTTGTATTATACCAAAGGGGCGTCCTGAGTAAAATTTTACTGTGTATGTTTGTTGTAGATCAGTTTTTATTTTTTATTTTCAGTAAAATGCCGGCAAACTAGTTTGTAAATAAAAACGACGCCTATCGGCGTTTTTTGAGCTTTGAGGAAGGAGGTGAGAGGAAGTGGCAATTTCAAAAGAGGAAATTTCAGAAATTCGAAACAGTGTCAACATTGCAGATTTCATCGGTCAATTTGTTTCACTTAGAAAAGTGGGAAGGAACTTCAGCGGACTGTGTCCTTTTCACAGTGAGAAAACGCCCTCCTTTAACGTCAATCCTTCAAAAGGAATTTTCAAGTGTTTCGGCTGCGGTAAAGGTGGAAGCGTCTTCGACTTTGTAATGGATTATCGACAGGTCGGCTTTGTTCAGGCAGTAAAGGAAGTTGCAGAATATGCTGGAATTGTCATCCAACTTGATCCGGCTGAGCTGCAGGTCAAGGAATCTCCAAATGCTAAACTTTATGAGATCAATAATCAAGCGAGTTATCTCTATGAAAACTATTTGCTGATTACTGAGCAGGGGGCAGCGGCTCGTAAGTATTTATTTGAACGCGGTGTCGATGAGAGAATGATG
This sequence comes from Streptococcaceae bacterium, assembly GCA_031285775.1. GTDB lineage: Bacteria > Bacillota > Bacilli > Lactobacillales > Streptococcaceae > Lactovum. The sequence goes on from JAITVN010000060.1 coordinate 819, forward strand.
AAGTTGTTTAATATCGGCCTCTCGCCAGATTTGACGAATTTCTTATATCAAAGTCTGTCGAACAAATATGACAGCCAGACGCTGGCGAATTCAGGCCTCTTCAATTATTCAAATCAACAGGCTTTTGATGTCTTTAATAATCGTCTGATGTTTGCCATTCATGACCAAAATGGACAAACGATCGGATTTTCGGGTAGAGTTTGGCAAAAAGATGATGAGCGGCCTGGAAAATATGTCAATACAACGACAACGCCGATTTTCGAGAAATCTGATGTTCTTTACAATCTTGATCATGCAAAGGCATCTGTTAAAAAATCGAAAGAAGTTTACCTGATGGAAGGCTTCATGGATGTGATTGCAGCGCATAAGGCTGGATTACAGAATGTAGTAGCGATCATGGGGACGGCTCTGACAGAGCGGCATGTGAAAACCTTGTCTTTTTTTGCCAAGAAAATCATTCTGGTGACAGACGGGGATAAAGCAGGTCAAGCAGCGATCGAAAAGTCGCTCAAAGTGATTCACAACTTGGAAGTACAAATCGTCAAGATCCCAGATGCACAAGACCCTGACGAATATGCCCACGAGCATGGTTCAGAAGCGCTGCTAAATCTTTTAGAAAATTTTCGAATGAGCGAGTCGGAATTTCTGATGGATTATCTGCGGCCGATGAATTTGGACAGTGTGGTCAATCAGCTTGAGTTCTTGCAGACCATGGCACCAATTCTAGCCAAGGAGCGAAATCAGGACGCGCAGACTGTTTATATGCGCCGATTAGTTGAGATATTGCCGGATTTTGAGTATAATCAGATAGAGCAAGCGGTCAAGAATACTCAACAAAATGAGATGAAGCATTCAGGTGGCGGCTATTCAAGTGATTATTTTCCGCCTTATCCAGAAGTTCCAGCAGCATATGACCAGGATCAGCTGTTCAACAGTGGCGTGCTTCAGTCTTTCACACAACAAAAGCTGTCACGCTCTGAAATGTTGGAGAGGCAGCTCCTGCAGCGGATGATTCAGCAGCCTGAATTGATTGCGCGACTGAGTACGGATGCATCTGTCAGATTTCAAAATTCCGACACTGACGCACTATTTGGCGCACTAATCATTGAACAGATGACAACTGGAACAATTGATCCGACTTTCTTTCCTGAGAGCCTAGAGGGACATCAGCGAGAGCTGTATTATGACATTCTCAGTTTAAATTTGCCAGAGACATTCTCCGAAGAGGAATTACAAGAACTTTTGCAGAATTTTAAACGTGAAAGCGTGCTGAGTAAGATTGAGAAGCTATCACGTCAAGGTGTCCAGGCCAAAAAAGAGGGCAACCAGCAAAAAGAATTAGAAATGGCACAAGAAATTGTCGCAATGCGACAGCAATTACAGAGGGGGCAAATTTGACTCAAAAACAAGCGAAAACACGTCTTTATGATCTTTCACGAGAAACAGGCTACAGCAATGTAGATTTGGTAGCCGAAGCAAAAAAACTGAAACTGCCTGTTGTCTCGCATTCATCATCAATCGTCGCAGAGGATGTCACCAGACTCCTTGCAGCCATGGAAGCGTCTGGGGCAAAGAAGAGCAACTCCAGTAAAGTAAAAACAAGCGTAAAAACAACGACTGCCAAGAAAAGCACATCTGTCAAAAAAACCGCCTCGCTTCAGAAACCAGCTGAAAAAGCGACAACCAAAACCGAGAATAAGACAAGTAAAGCTGTTTTCAGCAAAGAGTTGAAGGCTTTTATCAGCAATCACAAAGTAACAATGACTGTGGTCGACTCCGAAATCACAAATGACTTGGCGATTAAGCTAGGACTTGAGGCAGACCAGATTGAAGAAGCAATCCAGAAAATTCAGGATGCTGGCATTTCAATTCTTGATGAACAAGGAAACCCTTCAGATTTAGCGGTGGCCTCAAACGAGGGAATTCAGCGAGAAGCAGAGACCGAGAATTTGGACAACATTGTTTCAAAATCCCGTATTGATGATCCTGTACGTATGTATCTTAAAGAAATCGGCCAGTATAACTTGATTCCAATTGAGCAGGAAACCCAGCTGGCTGAAGCGATAATTCGCGGTGGTGAAGAGGGTGAGATGGCTAAGCAGATGCTGGCCGAGGCCAATCTTCGTTTGGTCGTATCCATTGCGAAGCGCTACAGCGGACGCGGCATGCAGTTTTTGGACCTGATCCAAGAAGGCAACATGGGCCTGATGAAGGCAGTTGACAAATTCGATTATACAAAAGGCTTCAAGTTCTCAACTTATGCGACTTGGTGGATTCGGCAAGCGATTACACGTGCGATTGCTGACCAGGCGCGCACCATTCGTATTCCTGTGCATATGGTGGAGACTATTAACAAACTCATCCGTGTACAGCGGACGCTGATGCAGACCAATGGCCAAGAGCCGACACCCGAAGAAATTGGTAAGGAAATGGGCCTTGAAGCTTCACGCGTGCGTGAAATTTTGAAGATTGCTCAAGATCCTGTTTCTCTGGAGACGCCAATTGGTGAGGAAGATGATTCTCATCTGGGCGATTTTATTGAGGATAATATCATTGAAGATCCTGCGACCTATACGAATCGGACGATGTTACGTGAACAGCTGGATGAAGTCATGGACACACTGACAGACCGTGAAGAAAATGTGCTGCGCATGCGCTTTGGTCTTGATGATGGACGGATGCACACCTTGGAAGATGTGGGCAAACAGTTTAAAGTAACCCGTGAGCGTATTCGTCAGATTGAGGCGAAGGCACTGAAGAAATTGCGTCATCCTCGTCGTTCAAAAAAGTTAAAAGATTTTATGAATTAAGATATGAATTGATCCTGATTTGATAGCTTCTCACCGAAAAAGTGAGTGTATACGAGTGAAACAGCAAAGTTTGTTCATTAGTCTCGGGATCTCAAAAGGCAATTTAATTGCTGTAAGTAATTAGCACTCTTAAAAGCGGAGTGCTAATTTCATTTTTCTTAAACAGTGTAGAAGCAGTCACAGTAAAGCTTTACAACTAAAACTAATCTCTTGACAAGCCTTATAACTTGTTGTATAATTAACAACATAAAGGTCAAAAATGGTCAAAGTTATTGTGACCTTTGTAAGCTGAATTCGAGTAAAAAGGAGGGCTACTATGCTCTGTCAAAATTGTAATCTCAACGAAGCGACGATTCACCTCTACACAAATGTGAATGGTCAAAAACGACAAACTGATCTTTGTCAAAATTGTTATCAAATCATGAAAGCAGGAGGCCAAGAGGCACTCTTTGCAAATAGTCAACCAGAAAATTCACCTCAACAGGAGCCATTTAATCCTTTCGGTGATATATTTAGTGCGCTTAACGGCGGTCAGCAGCCATCATTTCAGACACCTCCGACTCAAGCCGGTCGTGGTGGAGGCCCGCGTGGTCCCAAAAAAGATAAAGGTTTGCTGGGCGAATACGGAATTAACATTACCGAGGCTGCGCGTCGCGGTGAGATAGATCCTGTGATCGGTCGCGATGAAGAAATCACGCGTGTCATTGAAATCCTCAACCGTCGAACCAAAAATAATCCTGTCCTGATTGGCGAGCCTGGTGTTGGTAAAACCGCTGTGGTCGAAGGACTCGCGCAAAAAATTGTCGACGGCGATGTCCCTCAAAAGCTTGCCAACAAAGAAGTGATTCGATTGGACGTGGTTTCTCTGGTACAAGGTACTGGGATTCGCGGCCAGTTCGAGGAGCGCATGAAAAAACTCATGGATGAGGTTAAGAAACGTAAAGATGTGATTTTGTTCATCGATGAAATTCATGAAATAGTTGGTGCTGGCTCTGCTGGTGACGGCAATATGGATGCGGGTAATATTATGAAGCCTGCGCTGGCGCGAGGCGAGTTGCAGCTGGTTGGTGCAACGACTTTGAATGAGTACCGCACCATTGAAAAAGATGCTGCTCTGGAGCGTCGTATGCAGCCTGTCACGGTTGATGAGCCCTCTATTGATGAAACCATTACGATTCTTCGTGGGATTCAGCAGCGTTATGAGGATTACCACCATGTGAAGTATACAGATGAGGCGATTCTTGCGGCTGTCAATCTGTCTAACCGCTATATTCAAGATCGTTTCTTGCCCGATAAAGCGATTGATTTGCTGGATGAGTCCGGCTCAAAGAAAAATCTGACCTTGAAGTTCGTCAATCCTGAGGATGTGGAGAATCGCATCGAGGAGGCAGAAAAAGCTAAAAATGAGGCGATGCGCTCGGAAGACTTTGAAAAAGCTGCATATTTCCGTGACCAGATTGCCAAGCTTCATGAACTCGCCAAGCATGAAATTGCTGACGAAGAAACACCTATTGTCACTGAAAAAGACATTGAGCAGATTGTTGAAGCCAAAACGCATATTCCTGTCGGTGATTTGAAGGAAAAAGAGCAGACGCAGCTGATTAATCTTGCTGCTGATTTGCGTGAGCATGTGATCGGTCAAGATGAAGCCATTGAAAAAATAGCCAAGGCAGTTCGACGCTCTCGTGTGGGATTGGGCAAACCGAATCGCCCGATCGGCAGCTTCTTATTTGTTGGACCAACGGGTGTCGGAAAGACAGAGCTTGCGAAACAGCTGGCAATTGAGTTGTTCGGTTCGGCTGACAGCATGATTCGCTTTGATATGTCGGAGTACATGGAGAAACATTCGGTGGCGAAGCTGATTGGCGCACCTCCAGGTTATGTGGGCTACGAAGAGGCGGGGCAGCTGACAGAAAAAGTTCGCCGCAATCCATATTCACTGATTTTACTGGACGAGGTCGAAAAGGCTCATCCTGACGTGATGCATATGTTCCTGCAGATTTTAGATGATGGTCGCTTGACGGATGCACAGGGACGTACGGTATCCTTTAAGGATGCGATTATCATCATGACATCCAATGCTGGATCAGGCAATACCGAGGCCAATGTCGGATTTGGTGCAGCACGTGAAGGTCGGACGAATTCAGTATTGAATCAGCTGAACGAGTTTTTCAATCCAGAATTTCTGAACAGATTTGACAGTATTGTTGAATTTAATGCCTTGTCAAAAGAAAACTTAATTCATATTGTGAATCTGATGCTTGAAGAAGTAAACTCGCAGATTGCCAAAAATGAGATTCATCTAGAAGTCACGCAGGCAGTCAAGGAGAAGCTGGTCGACTTGGGCTATGATCCGAAAATGGGCGCACGTCCATTGCGTCGGACGATTCAAGAGCACATAGAAGACCCGATTGCAGATTTCTACATCGAGCATCCAGAGAATAAGAAACTTTTCGCCGATGTGATAGATGATAAGATTGTCATTTTGAACGAAGTCGAAGAGGAAGCTTACGAAGAAGAAGAGAAAGAGAAGCAGGAACAACAAAGAGCTCCTGAAGACACGCCTGTTTCAGAATGATAATTGTATTTAAAAAGCCTCCAAATTGGAGGTTTTTCTGTTTCTGGCAAATTATTATTATTATTAAACATCTGGAATGAAGGATTCAGAAAGATAGATCAGAACACAGAGAAAATAGAGTAGTCGAATTTATTCGATAATCTGCATTCCAGGCCGCATTCCCCAAGGGTTTTCCATGTCAATATGGTCGTAAAATAGAATGCCATCAGTATGGTCGATTTCGTGCTGCGGCACAATGGCATTGTAACCTTTCAGGCGAATTTTCTGCTTCTCAGAATTTCTGTCGTAGTACTCAATTGTGACGCGCATGTGGCGTGGGACAAAGCCAGGAACTTCACGATCAACTGATAGACAACCTTCTCCAGTGGCCAAAGCTGCTTCCTCAACCGATTCGCTGATGATGCGGGCATTGTACATGACCATATTCAACGCATAAGGGACTTTGGGAGGAATCTCATTGTCATCCTCATCAAAAGTCGGCTCGTTTGGCACCAGCACTGCCAGAATGCGTTTAGAGATGTCAAGCTGCGGCGCAGCTAAACCTACACCGCCTCGTAAATCCATTTCTTCTGCAGTTTCGGGATCCTGTGAATTTTTAAGAAATTCCAGCATTTTTTCACCCAGCCGAATGTCTTCATCTGTCAAAGGCAAATCAACAGGCTGCGCAACTTCACGCAAAGTAGGATTCCCCTCGCGAATAATATCATTCATATCAATATGATGGTCATCTTTAATAAGTTTTTCTTGAATAGTCATAGCTATAATTATAGCACAAATTATAGCACAAATTCCCGCCTTAAATCAGCTCAATACCCGAGTTTATCAGTTTCAGAAAATCAAAAGTCTCTATCCTCTTGTATTACAAAGGGATAGAGACTTTTTCATTAAGAATTAGATGTTGTACACCAACCTTTAGCGTAGCGCTTGAGTT
>JAITVN010000061.1 GCA_031285775.1 Streptococcaceae bacterium
AACTCAAGCGCTACGCTAAAGGTTGGTGTACAACATCTAATTCTTAATGAAAAAGTCTCTATCCCTTTGTAATACAAGAGGATAGAGACTTTTGATTTTCTGAAACTGATAAACTCGGGATTTTAACATTTTTATCTGCTACATTTGTCAAATTATTACGTATTAATAGATATGGGAGTTAAAAACCTTGTGCAATTTTTTGTCAGTATACAGTAATCCTCTGCAAACCCTAGAAAAATGTGAGGAGCTGGAACCATCACGATAGGATGCAGAATCCTCAGGAAATTGAGCTCAGGACGCCAGAAGCTAGTAAGCAGACCGTTTCGGCTTTAGCCGACTACGGGTTGTTTTCCCTCCCCTGGGGGAAAATTAGATGAATCAAGAACCTGCCTCACGGCAGAAGCTAGATTCTTTAAGCAGATTCTTTGCGCTTTAGTGCTTAAAGATGGCTTTCCCCTCTGCGTATAAATTTCTACGCTCCTAAGCAAGCGTCCCTCACATCTTGACGAAAGGTATTGTGGTAGATTTCTACTTTGCAGCAATCGACACTTTGCAGTTGATTGCCTCAATCGTTGAGATTGTGTTGTGCATCGTGACAATGAAAAACTCTAGTCCGAAAGACTAAAGCTTTTTCCCACATACCGAGGACAATTGACACGAACGAGGTGCAAACTCAGATTTTTACGGCCAAAACCTTGATAGAATTAGTTTATCATTTCAAAGCCGATGTCAAAGTGTTTCATAAAGTTCTCGTTCGGTCCTCGTTTTCAAGTGAGCTTTGTTGTTGCCCGAGTCATTTTCAGCAGCTTTTTCTTCTTGTTTTCACTATCTTCTCGGGATCATTCACTCACCCAAGCTGTCAAATCGACCATCGGTGCGTCATTCCAAAGTTTCTCCAAATTAAATCTTAGCCGTGTCTCGTGGTCAAAAACAGACACAATCACATCGCCCATGTCCATAAGCACCCAGCCTGAATCTGGCTGGCCTTCAACTTTTCCGCCGATTTCAATTCCCGCGTTATGCGCAGCTTCATCAATGGCATCCACAATAGCGCCCAACTGACGAGAATTCATGCCTTCCATGATGACAAAATAGTCAGAGATGCCTGAAAGCTGCGATACATCAAGCGCTACAATATCCAAGGCTTTCTTATCGTCAGCCGCTTTCACGACAAGTTCTAAAAGTTCTTTTACTTGCAAATTTTTCTCCTTATATTGAGTTTCCACAATTATTCTTTCTATTATAACCGATTTCTAATGGCTTCGCAAGCTTGCCCTCTGAAAATCAAATATTTGATCAAGAGTGACGAAATATCTTGCGACAATAGAAGCATCTTCTGTAAATGTACGAAAATTTAACAAATGTACGTTTTTCTATATATTATCTTGCCTTTTTTTGATATGATTAGATTAGAAATGACAGTAAAATCTTCTCAAAAACAATCGATTGTCTATGTTAACTCGATTCTTGGTGGTCTGGACGAGCCGGATATACAGCAGAAGCTGTTTTTTGCCAAGCTGTCTAAGCCCAAATCCCTAGTTTTTGCTGCGCACAAAATCAAGAATGTCAGGAGTGCAGAGCTGACACTTCCATTAGTGGACGAGAAGTTTATGCTGAACAAGGCAAATGAGGAAGATCTGATCCCGCTGTCGATTTCCTTCCCTGACAAAGCGCCGCATTTGGTGTTGGACGATGAATCAGCCGAAAATGAATTGCTGCTGCATTTTTTGAATTCTGCCGAATTTCAATCTGTCGTCAAAAAGTATAATCGGATTTTAGGCCGAAATTTCCTGATTTTTTCATCAGACTTGCCGAATATTCAGCTGAATATTACCAATTTTGTCAAATTTGATTTTGCAGAGCAAACTGAACTTTTCAGAATAAATCACAATAAAGTTTTATTTAATCAAAACAGACTGGAAAGCCTTCTCCTTAATGACGAAGCTGATACTGCTCAACTGCTGCTGCGCAGTTATCTGGCTTTCCTGCTGCTAGCTCAACTGTTGAAAATACACGCAGCACTTAGAATAGATTTAAAGCTGGCTGATTATTTTCAATTCAAGCAGCAGTTTAATTACGCTGGAAATCCCACCGACGACTTCAGTTTCGATTTAATGGTTGATAAAATTCTGACTCAAGAAAATTTGAAAGATTTGATAAAGGATATTTCCAGCAGCTATTTTACAATTCGTGAACAATCTGTCCTGATCACACGCTACAAGGACGCGGACACTGGAAAGCTGTTGCCAGAGCATGAATTCACGTCTTTCAGCCTTAAAAATCCTCTTGAAACTTACTTCATAAATAACCAAGGGCGGCGAAGTAAAACTTCTTTTGCTTGGGATTTCATCAATAATAATTACGAATTGCTGCTTGAAGATAAAAATTATGGCAATACAACGATGATTCTTGCGCACCGAATCGAAATTCGGGTGGAGAACTATGAAGTTTCATTAGTGGAAAATTTTGAAGGCCTGGACGAGGACGCTTTCGAAGAATTTCTCTCGCAAGCACAGCAACAGTCGATCAGCATCCAAAAAAATTATCAGGTTGATTTAGTCACAGACAGCATTGTTGCCGACTCAATCGTCTATTATACTGATTCTGACAAGATTATCCTTTTAGATGATGGTAATTTTCGACTGAAACCAATGATTCCACCTGAATTTGAAGATTATCGCCTGATAAGTTTCAGCTATGATCATCGGATATTTAATGTGAACAACGACAGGCCGCTTGAGATGAAGTGCCACCTCATCTACGAAATGAAACCAAGCCAAATTGTATTGAAGTTTGTTGATCTTGATGCTGACCAAAGTGTGCTTCACACTCAAATTATGGAGGAGAAACCGCTAAGCCAGCGTGACATCTCTCTCAATTTCTCAGAAAATTATCTGCCAAGCAGTGACAAAGAAACGCTCAAGCTAGTTTTCCCGGCAAAAGCTGGGAGCCAAGATGAAATTACGATTGGTCTCAAGCATAAAACTGAGAAATCAAGCAAAGAGGCCACTTTTACTGTTAATTATGAAGGTTTGCCTGATCCCCATCCATATTTCAGAACGATTCCTTATGAAGTGTCCAAAGACCTTGTGACTGGTGCTGTTACTGCAAGTTCAGACGAAGCAACAATTGTGTTTAGCCCGCCTTATGTAAAGGGCTATGAGCTTTCCGATAGATCACTCCATACAATTTCACATGATTTTGCAGCAAACGGCTTTAAAGACGCTGAGTATAACTTGCAATATCAGCAGGTAACCATAGAAATTCCTGTTAGAATCATTGAACTCAAAAGTGATACAGTCCTTCAAACTTTCTTTTTGAAGGGCCACCAAGGCGATCTGGTCGAGCCAAACTGGGAAATTCCTGAAGGCTGCGAGTATATTTCATCAAACATGCCGGACGATTTTCGTTTTGATGTTGATAAAGATCAAGCACTGGATTTTTTTGTCCGCCAAACTTAGCCTATTTTGAGCCGCATGGAGGGAGCTGCTTAGATGTTCGCGCCACGGAAGAAAAAATCGCCGCTGGTTTTGAAGTTCTGCCGATTGCTGGAATGCTGATTGGTGGACCAAGAGCCGGATTAGCACCGGAAGAGGCTCATTTTCGAAAAATCAAAGAAAAATTTCCTGAGTTCCCTTTAATTTTGGGAAGCGGAGCAAATAAAAACAATATCGCTGACCTGCTGGCTTGCGCGGATGGCGTAATTGTGGGCACGACCATCAAAAAGCAGGCTTACTTGTATAACGAGATTGATTACGAGCGCGCAAAAGAATTCATGGACGCAGTGCACAAATATCACGAAAATGTCCGTGATTAAGCGAAAACAACGAGATAAATCCGGCGTTCCAAGAAAATGATAAACCCTGCCACATTTACCGGCAGGGTTGTTTACAAGTTCATTCTAAATTGACTCAAGTGACAATTGGCTAGGAGGACAAGATTTTTACAAACTTCTTTTGCAGATGATCCAGCTCATAACCATGCTTTTCATAAAACTCATGTGCTAAATGCCTGCGCTCGCCAGAGTTCAGAATAATCTGGTCAGCGCCGCAATTCTTGGCTTCCGTTTCCAACGCTTCAATCAATTGGCCGCCGAACCCTCGGTCTTGAAAATCAGTATCCACAACAAGTCCAAGCACGATGTAGACATGTTGGATGATCAAAGTGCTGTAAGGCGCTGACTCAATGTATCCATGTACAACACCATCTTCCACAGCAACCAGAATAATATGTTCAGGCTGCGCCGAAATTTTTTCAAAACGCTTGGCAAATTCAGTATTGTCAGCAATCGGATAACCTAATACACCTGCTAAGCGCTCCAAATCAGTCAAATCATTAATTTCTGCTTTTCTTATGATCACTTAGTTTCTCCCGATAATGAAAAAGTCCTGGCAGGTAAGCATTGTAGGTCTCTAAAGTTTGAGGATATATCGGCTGGTGCTGGTTTGTCAAATATTCAATTGTACGCATTGCCTCAAAAGCCACCGCTGCATCCAACGACTCTTCTGCCAATTCACGTGCTTCGTCAACACCAGGGAAGTCCCGACCAGGTTCAATGTAATCTGCCACAAAAAGAATTTTGTCCAACAGCGCCATTTCCTCGGTCCCAACAGTGTGTACTTGAATCGCATGAAGCACCTCGTTGTTGTCAAGGCCAAAGTCTTCCTTCACTTTCAGGAAACCGACTTTCCCGTGCCAAACTGCATTCCCCCAGCTCTTCAGTTCAGGATCCAGATGATATTTATCAATCAGCTGCAAAAATTCTTCGTCACTGAGATCCTTAGCATAATCGTGCAAAATCCCTGCAAGACTGGCGGAATAAATATTGCCGGCGAAGCGCTTCGCCAGATCTATTGCTGTTTTCTCCACCCGCAGCATGTGCTGAAAACGTGAAGGAGATACCTTTTCCTGAATCCTCTCCAAAAGCTCTATTCGGGACATGCCCAGCTCTTCATAGTAATCAAACATTCTTCTGGTACAACCTTTCTTTTTGGATATAAGCCAACACACGCGGCGCCAGCAAGAAGTTCGGCACAAAGCCTTTGGCAATCTGCTCACGAATCTGGCTGCTTGAGACATCCATTTGCGGACAATCCACCCAGAGAATCGGATAACTCGTTCCTGCACGGTAACGCGGACGCTGCACGCCCACAAAGGTTACCAAATCCAGCAATTCGTCAATGCGCGGCCAGCGTGGTAAAGACCCGATCATATCGCCGCCGATGATAAAATATAAATCTGTATCTGGGAACTTTTTCTTCAAGCTTTCAACTGATTCAAAAATGCCGCATGAAGCACCGCATCGCGCTTCTTCAACTGAAAGGTTCATTTTTTCATCTGTGGCAAGCTTTAACATTTCGAGCACAGCATCCGTAGGATTTTCCGGCAAAAAACGGACTTCGTCCAGATGCAGCTGCTGACGCACTTGATCTGCAATCGTCAAATGCGCCACATGGATTGGATTAAAAGCACCCCAGAACAAGCCCAAACCATGCTTGCCCGAGCGCAGCTCAGTTTCCGGCTTAATATCAACCTTCGTAAAAGGCGTTAATAAATTGACCGTCATTATCTCGCTAACACCCTTTCCTTCTCAAACAAGCACTTCAGATGATTCATCACATCCGTTCGCGCCCTTAGCAAATGGACGATCGCAATCGTTTCGTCCATCACGACAAAGAAAATCAAATACTGCTCAGAAATCGTAAAATAAATCTTATGATTCCCGTCAAGCGCCGCACCGATGCGCGCATCAAGGCTCAGCGCCTCCTCAGGTTCAAAACGCACCATGTCAATGGCGTCTCGGATACCCTGCGTCACCTCCAAAGCCGGCTGCGCACCAAGAAAAGTCTCTCGATAATAACGATAAATCGTCTCAAACTCCTTTTCGGCAACCTTCGTAAAAACTATCTTATAGGTCATATTTCACATAAACCTCGCTAGCGGACACAGTTTCACCGCCATCCGCCTGCGCAATACTTTCACGCAGCGTCGCCTTCAAGTCATCAAGAAAAACCTCAGCCTGAATCTCCTCTGAGGTCTTCACAGGAACCGTTTTCGTCAGCACAATCTGATCAATCACAGCATTAAAAACACCCGGCAAATCGCGTCCCTGCGACTCTAAAAACTGTTTCGCCTCCTCCAGGCGCTCATTATTCGTCCGGAAATTATAAATCTTATCCTTTACAAGCGTTTCAGCCATCATGTTTTACCTCCGTAATACAAGAAGTATAACACAAAAAAACGCCGAACTCAATCAATCCAAATTAAAATAATTCTTTACATCCTCAGCATAATGATTCTGCTGATTTATCTTTGCGAGAAGCTCCGTGTCATGCGTATGAGCAACGCAGTCTTCAAGCTGCTCTTGATACAAATCTATATAGGGTAGACCTGCCTCTTTTGCTCGCTGAAGTTCCACATCAACATCATACGCAACCTTTCTAAAGTCAACACCCGAAATCCCCTGTGCATCGACCGAAAGCATCGCATATTGCGCCCGCACGTCACGCCGAAACTTATCCCACCAGGAGAATGGCTGCCCCACAGTTCCAGGATTGATAATCAGCCGCTCCTTGCTGTCATAGCGCAGCGTCTGATGGTGTACATGTCCATATACCGCGACATCACAGTCATCCTCAATAAAAAGCTGATCAAAGTTTTCCTGCTCAGAGGCTGGAATCAATGCGCCTCCCCAGTTCTTATCCGGCAAATTATGGGAGATTCCGAACTTCAGGCCTTCCACCTCTCTTATCTCATAAAGCGGCAAATTTCTCAAAAAATCTATCTCAACAGCCGACAAATTTTCATCCAGATACTGACTCAAACGCGCAATATAGACATCTTCTGGATTATCCGAATCAATCTCGCCGCTGATAGATTCCAAGAAACAGTCATCCCAGTTCCCTCTAACAATTACCGTCGCAGAGAGATCGTGCAATAGTGTCAGCATGCGACTTGCGCCAGATCCAGGTAGCACAAAATCGCCCAAGAGCCAGTACTCTGTAGCATTTTCTCGCTTACTGTCCTGAATGACCGCTTCTAGAGCTGTTTCATTTCCATGAATATCCGATAAAATCGCAATTTTATGCTTCATTGACTCTTTCGCCTTCCAATATTAGTCCATGCGACGACAAGTTTTTCATCAGTATCAACTCTGCTGCCTGTTCAAAAGGAGTCCCGTCAAAGTCAATTGTCCCTTTTTCAATGTAGTCCAGCTTTCGAAAAAAATGCTGTGCCTCTTCATCAGACTGAGTGGAAGACATCAGCATTTTGTAGCCAAATGACTGCATTTCATCTTCCCAGAGCCGTAGAACTTGCCGTCCAATTCCCATACCACGGCTATCCTCATCAATATAAATCAAATTTAGAAAAGGAATTTCATCCCAGAATAAACTCCAGCGCAGGGCGCCAATTGGACGATGGTTCAGGAATATCAGACGCACGCGCTTTTCAATGATTTTGATATCTAACTCTTCAGGGAGGAGATGCTTGTCAAAACTTGTATAAATTGATTTATCAGACTGTCCAAGCTCACGTAGCTCAATGTTGTCCATTTTACCAGCCTTTCAGTGTCTTCAACTCCTCAGAAATTTTCCTGTGCTCTTTTTTGGCTGCAACTTTGAAAACAACGAGATTGCGCCCGATAATCTGAATCACGTCGATACCCATTTCGTCTATCATCTCGGCTAATTCTGCTGCCGGCAGGTCTGAATTCTGCAAAATCTGCACTTTCACGAGTTCACGCGCATCGCAGGCGAGGCGAATACTGGTCAATATCTCGTTAGACACGCCGCCTTTCCCCACCTGAACGATCGGCTTTAAGTTCACTGCTAATGCGCGCAGAAAGCGCTTTTGTTTTCCTGTTAAATCCATTTGTGTTCCTTATTGTTGTTAATTTTCTAAAAGAATTTTTGTCAGCTCAGCATTATCATGTGCGACGAAATCCGGACTTTCTGCACGCAGTTTCTCTTCAGCGTGACTGCCCCATGTCACAGCGCATGTTTTAACGCCAGCGGCTTTGCCCATCTGCAGGTCAAAAATCGCATCGCCGACCATGACGGTTTCGTTTTTGTCCAAATCATATTTGTCCAGCAGGACGTCGATACTCTCTGGGTGGGGTTTGTAATTCGTCACCATATCTGAGCCGACGACGTCTTTGAAAAAATGAGCGATGCCTAGGATTTCCAGGTTTCTCTTCAAAGACTCACCATGCTTACTGGAGGCAACAAAAAGCTGCAAGTTGGCTTCTGCTAGACGCTTCAGCATTTCTCCCGTACCCGGAAAAGACCTTAGATAGTCTTTCTCGTAAGTTTGGTAACGCTTGCGAAATTCAGCCAGCATGCCGGTAAACTCAGCGTCGGTCAGCTCGCGGTCGGCCATCTCTTTGAAGGAAATCTCGATTGGGATGCCCATGTAATGCCCGATGGTCTCTGTCGAAGGCGCCGTCAAGCCATATGCAGTAAAGGCCTCTTTTGTGGCCGCCATCCCGACCTTCTCAGAGTCGCCAAGCGTGCCGTCGAAGTCGAATATTATGTTTTTTAATGTCATGCCTATTATTTTAGCAATTTCTGGGGCTTCGTGCAAATTAAAATCTTGGATTTTTTTATAACTTCTGTCCCTCGGAATTTTCTCTATCTGCTTAATATAATCTGTCTCGCGTGCTCAATTCGAATTAACAGGAATTCCTTGTAAGTTGGATATCTCAAAAGCTCATCGTCTTTGTATATATTTTTGATATGTAGGTCAATATTTTGCTGCGTCTTAGCATAAATCTCAGCAATCTGCTGCTCTGCCAGCCAAACGCCCTCATCAGCAAAACGCACCGTTACTTGTTCTTATTGTTTTTGTCCATATAGTACTCTCGGTAGATAATATCCTCTGGAATGCCGTCATCTGCGCTTTCACCAAGCTCTATCTGCCTAAAATTATTCACGATTCCATCAATCTCGGCAGAGTCATCTGATTCAATTTTAATCGTAACATTGGGATATCGCCTTTTCACTTCCTGCTTGATTTCTGCAAGAATTCTTTCATCAGAAATGTTCAGAACAAAAGTTACCCCTCCGTTCGGATCTTCTTTTAGGCGTGCTTCAATATGAGGCAGCATTTTTTCGATGTACATTTTAGACATATTTTGAACTAAAAGTTTTTCTCCTTTTTGTTTGGCTTTGGAATCAAAACCTGTAAACCAGTTGAAAAATATCCAAAATACTATGATGATGATGACTAGTATGATGAGTCCATCCATGGTCATACCTCCGTTTATTAGATAACTTGCTTGTATTGCTATCAGATACTATGGGAATACTGAAGATATTTTAATTCTATCTTTCTTTCAGCTTAAACGAGACCTCCTCTATATGTAAAACCACGGAAATCATGTAGACATTATCAATTCATAAATGCTACAGTTGAATATCAACTATTAGTTTGTTCACAATGTCTTCCAAAGTCTCAATATCAATAACATACCATTCACTCGGCGTCTCAAATTTTCCATTTGCAGTTGGTACTTCGATTTGAACCTGTTTATCTTCAAGTAAATGATGAAGTGTTGTCTCAAGTTTCCGTGCACTAAAGTTCTGAACTTTCCAAGTTGCAACAATTTTCACAGGTGCATATAAGTATGTGGCTTCATTCTCTGCGTTGGCCACTCGCTTCTCTACGCTTTCTCCTGCAAATCCGATTTTATAAAGATTTTGAATGGACTGAAATTCCGGCTTTTCACTCAGTGATTTCACAACGTAGATGTATCCAGTCGTGACATAGCTGTATTCTGCTGCTCTTTCTTGAACCGTCGTTTCTCCCATGACATCACTTGTTACTTCTGTAACCATTTTTCCATGGCGACTCTTATAGTATAAATTTGAGACAAAACCAAGCAAGGTCATTGCCTTATTTTCTGTCCCATTTTCATATATTACGTGTACTTTTAAATCTCTGTCTCGGCTTTCCTCGTAATTTTTCCCATTATCATCATAAATTCTGACAACGGTTAATAAGATACCATTATTGATATAGAAATTCCCGACTTTTACACTATTCCCCTCGCCTGCTTTGGCCTCTTTTGCAAATGGTTTCAATTGCCGTTTTCCCGAAGCTAGCTCTGCATGAACAAGCTTGAACAGCGGTTCATATTGCTCAAAGTGACTCGCGCGTTTTCTCCGGCTAATTTTATCTGCTGCATGAATCGTTCGCTTATAGCGAGACAAGTCCAGTAATGCCTTGCTTTTATCGTCTTCTTGAAAGAGTGCATCATCATTTAAAATATCATCAATGCTTGTCGGATTCTCTGTTTTAACTTCTTCTGGCAAATTAACATCTTTCAGTAAGTTAAACTCATCATAAGCTTTCAACTTCATCGCGACATCTGGCTTCTCCCGATAACCTTTCAGTCTTGAAAAGAGTTTTCTTTCAGTCAAATCAGATGATTTTTCGGGCTCTTTGTCATTATGAGCCTTCATCCAAGTATTAATTTCTTGAAACTTTTCAATTTCAGGGTCAATTCTTTCAACATGTTTTCTGGGAATTTCTGAAACTAATTCATCAAAAATAGGGTCAGAAAAGATATCATCTAATTTAGCCATTTTGTCGCTCTCTTCTAAGCTGATCCAAACGTGCCAGTGCAAAAGCCAGTCTTTGCTCATACTGATCTGAACTTGCTTTGTCAGGAATCCGTCCGTTTTCCTCTCTAAACTGCTTGATTTGCGGATAGAGCATGAGCAATTCATCCTCACTAAATGTAAACTTCAGGCCATCCATATAATTCTGGATAAACTTTAAGGTCGGCGCATCAATTTCTTTAGAAATCACTTCATAAGCGCGCTGGAATGGATTTACAGCATCAATCAAATCAATTGAGAGTTCGTCAATATTGATGAACTTGTCCGCCATGCGCAAAAACTGATTTCCTGCAGCCCCCTCTTCATTATTTGAAGCTTGTATTACCGCTTGAGCAATTAAATGCTGCCGTACTTCTTCCGTTTCATCGTTGGTTAAATCTGGGTAAGTCTCCATAATCACGCGCGGTATGAGCTGTTTGTTGATGACTTTGGCGTCTGCACCTGCGGCAATCGCCTGCTGTATTTGGCTGTCCTGCAAAATCGTAGCTTTCAAATCATTCAAGTCATTTTCAATAATATCTTTAGATCGCTTGGAAGTCGGCTCTTTTAATCCTTTGATGAAAATATCAGCTCCGTCCGACTTTTGCGCATCATTATCTCGACGTTTAAATTTGAAAACCGGTGCTAAAACAGACTCCATCAGCAAGCTTGCCGTAATTGCTTTCATCACATTATTGACAGCGAACATTACCTCATCGTCTTGGGCATCTGGCTGAGCAATTAAGTTGGTAAATTGTGCATGCGTCTTGTTTGGACTATCACGTGTGACACGTCCAATAATTTGGACCACTTCTGTCAGAGAATTTCGATAACCAATCGTCAGTGCATATTCAGCAAATGGCCAGTCAAAGCCTTCTTTCGCCATTCCCAGTGCAATGATGATATCCAAATCATCAAGTTCAGACATTTGCCGAATATATTCCTGAACCTTTTCACGGTCGTCCTCAGTTACCAAATCTGCAACTTTCAGCACATTTCCAGTTTCTTCTGTCACATAATAAATTCCTGTCTTTTCATCAAAAACAGCTTCTCCCAACTCATCCAAAATCCGACTGACTTCATCGTACTTATCCTTGGTAGATTCTCCAGAATTGACATTTGGAATATGGATAATCGTCTTTTTCGTCGTGTCAAGAACCTCTGAAAGCGCATCAGTATAGCGTCCCCGATAAAAGCTGTAGCCCATGGCAAAACTCTTTAGATAGCGATAGCCCTCGAGCTGCTCATAGTAGGTATAGGTAATCTTGTCAAATTTCTGCTCATCTGAAGGCTCCAAAATAGGAACAGAATCCCCTCGGAAGTAGGAACCCGTCATCGCCACGATATGAGCTGTCGAGTTTCCCATGATATTGCGCAGTGCATTTCCTAATACCGAATTATCATCTTGTGAAACATGGTGGAATTCATCAATCGCGAGCAGAATATCGTCAAAGTCAGAATCGTTTAACTTCTCAAAAGCAAAGCGCAGGGTTGCATGCGTACAGATGAGGATATTGTCTTCAGGATTTGTTGAACGGATAAAATTTACAAACTGAGAAACTTTACTTTCACTTGAACCATGTTCTGTCAGATTATTCTTTTCTGAAACTGTCCAGTCAGTGAAAAAGCCGAACTTTGAAAGCTCCGTTGACTGAAAAGACTTACCGATTGTGCGCTCAGGGACTGCGATAATCGCTTTCTTTACGCCTTGATTGTAGAGCTTGTCTAGCGCAACAAACATCAGTGCGCGTGATTTGCCCGAAGCAGGCGGTGCTTTTACAAGCAAATACTTGGAAGCCCGTTTTTCATAAACACGCGCCTGCATTTCACGCATGCCCAGCGCATTCGTGTTCTGACTTTTTCCCGTACTGTCGTATTTGATTTCAAAAATGTTTGATGTCATTTGATCCCTTTCATTTGACGTACGCTTTTAGATACGCTATAATGGAGTTATAAAAAATGGAGGTGTACTATGGAAATTATGAAGCCGACAACTGTCCGAAAAGATATTTATAATATTTTTAAATCCGTCGTAAAAAATCACTCTGAGCTTGAAATTCCTGTGGATGATCAGGACAGTGTGGTCGTCATGTCCAAAAAAGATTTTCTGGCACAGCAGGAACTTTTCTACCTTCAGAACACTGGCACGCTAGATGTAGTGCTGAACCGAATGGAAAACGAAACCGCTGATGACTTTTCTCTTGAGGACGCTTTATGACGGAAAATGAATGGACTGTTATCCCTCACCGCGAGGTAAAGAAAACTGACATTCCTCTGCTTGAAAAGGCAGGACTCAAATCGGATTTTGACGAAGTGGTTAAAATATTGAAAGCTAATCCTTATCAACGCGTTCGCAATATGGAGCTGTTAAAGCCAAAAAACAAACAGATTTATTCCATGCGGATTAACATTCAGCACCGTGTCATTTATACGATTGACAAAGCGCACAAGATTGTTAAGATTTGGTCGGCCTGGTCGCATTATGAGCAGAGGATTCCGAGATAGGGGAGGCGAGAAGATTGATTCTCGTTTTTTGTTATCTGAAATTCCAAGTTTCCTGGCAAACCTTCTCTCCATTTTTATAAAAGTCAACAACCGCGCTGTCTTCAAGTAATCTGATTCCCAGCCCTAAATTGTAACAATAATCTCCAGATTGTTTGGTAAATCCTTTTAGTTTCCTTATATCGCTTTCATTCCCGTCACTACTGCTATTACTAGATAATTTATACTCAATGACTAAAGTATTGTGATTGTTATTTCCTCGTGAATGAAGGATTGTGTCTGGATATGTGTGAATGCTGTCAATATCTTTGGTATGTTTTGCATTACTTTGATTTTTGTCATTTCGATTGTACTCTATATCCAAGTTAAGATGTGATATATCCTTGTACTTTGAATCTGGTACCAGCAGTGTTTCCATGTAATGAAAAATACGTCCTACTACTGACCGCTCGTGGGCTTGATTTTCTATAAGATGGTAATCTCGGATATAGAACTCTGAAATAGCCTCTCTAACAAAAGTTAAGAGTAAATCGTCATCAATCATTACTTTTCTCCTGTCATCTCCTGATAAAGCTTCAACAACACGCTAAGCCGTTCTTCGTCTGATTTGAACGGTTCCTGACGATAAGCCCGCTCGACGATGCCGTCGATTTTTTCGTGGGCTTCACGTAGTCTTGCGTTCATAGGCTTATTGGCACCGCCGTAGAGTTCAGCAAGTGTGCCGCCTTCTTCTTCGCGTACATCCAGCATTTCTAATACAGCTTCTTCGAGAACGTTTTTTCGCTGTGTGGAGAGTGGCGGGATTGGGAAAGTATTATAAACCACTCCAGAAGAATAGCTATATCGTGTCTCCAATTTTCCCCCAACAGCCCTTAACCAAATCATATGCATTTTTGATGATAAAATCCCCAATAACCAGACTGGGCAATCATATATGACATATGCTCGGTTAGAAACAATGGTATCATCTTCTACAAATCCCATAGGAGCATATTCTCTTGATTCCGAGGTAACTGCTGGGAGTATTAAAGCTAATTTCTCTTTAATCTTATGCTGATTGTTAGCAGTATCCCATTCGCCAGTATTAAAAAAACTCCAAGGTCTTTTTCCAGCCTCCCGTGTTGCTTTAGCAGTACTTGAAAGTCTTTTTTTCTTAACAGATATTATTCTGTCATCAAGGAAAAGTATATCTTGAATTTTCAAATAATCTCTCTCATTTAGCCAAAAGCAATACCTAAATGTTCCATTAATAAATTCATCCGCTCCGATAAATTTTTTTATAAATGGCTTCAGTTCTGGATAATTTAGAATAATTCGATCATATTCTTGCTTATTTTCAATTAATAACTTACCTCCGTTATCATTAGGCATATTGCCAAAAACCATTTTGGGTAAAGCATTTATTCTGTTGGCATCACTTATTGACTTTATAATAATATTTTCTCCGAAAGTTAAATAAGGACTAATATTTAATCCGTAACTCGCCTCATCGTCAATAAATAAAGCCTTTTGTTCTTCATTTTTATTCGCAAACCCAATAATTGTGACAGTGACTCCTGCATTATGGGAAGCACTATTTCCCCACTTAAAAGACTGATAAGCAAATGAAATCTCTCCGAATTTCAAAAGTTCAATCCAAAGCTGACTAACTTGTTCACCCTGATTAATTGAATTTGTCGTCACAAAAGCATACTGTGCATTCTTTTGATAAATGTACAAAGTCGCCTTATAAAACCAACCCGAAATATAATCCAACTTTTTAAAATTCAAAGCAGGACTAACTGCAATTTCTAAATCTTGTTTCTGAGTTTTATTCTGAAGTTTTGCTCCAATATAAGGCGGATTCCCCATAATATAAACTTCATCATTCGCCTCATGCGGCACAACCTCATTCCAATTAATCCGCAAGGCATTTCCATGCACGATATTTCCAGATTCTTTCAGCGGCAAGATACGAGGCTGGAAATCCGCCAGCGCTTCCGTCATTTCAAGATTCATCTGATGTTCGGCAATATATAGTGAAAGGCGCGCCACATCATGCGCGAAGTCATCAATTTCAATTCCTGAAAACTGATTAAGCAATATTTTTGACCGCTTTAGTAGATTGCCTTGATAAGCATCCTTTTCATTTAGTGCTTCACGAACTTCTCGCGCTTTTACAAGACATTTAATCTCAAGTCTCCGAAGCTCTTTGTAAGTGATGATTAAAAAGTTTCCTGAACCACAGGCGGGATCAAGAAATTTAATCTTGCTCATTCGTTCAATTAACTCATCCAACTGCTTGATAATGTCACGCTGCTGCTCTCGGCGCTGTTTTTCAGTAATCTCACGTTCCAAGTAATCATCTGCTCTTTCAGACAATCGCTCAAACTCGGAGGTCAATTCATCAAGGAACAGCGGCTTGATAAGCTTCATGATGTTAGGGACACTGGTGTAGTGCATGCCAGATACTTGCCGCGCCTCTTTATTAGCGACCGTTTGAATCATTGCTCCCAAAATATCAGGATTGGTTTCATTCCAGTTTAGTAACTCGCCCGCTTCAATCAAAAGTTTTCTCGTGTAGCTGGAAAAGTTCAAATCATGGTGCAGCTCTTTGAATAGCTTGCCGTTGACATAGGGAAATTCTTTCAGCCAATCTGGCGTCTGTTCCCTTTTGTTATCTGGGACATCTAGAATTGCGAATAGCTCCTTTATGACGCCATTCAAGTCACTGCCATCCTGCTCTGTTCTTGTTTTCAGGATGTTTGTAAAGGAACCTTTGGCAATAATTCCAGTGTCTTCTGAAAAATATAGAAAAAGTGCACGAATCAGGAACAAATTGAATGATTTTCCGTCTGTTTCTTCTTTCGCAAGTTCTGGATTTATTTTTACAAGCTCGTCGTATAGCTTCGTAAAGCGCTCAGCCGCCTTTACATCTGCCGGATTTTCCTTCTGATAATCAACCTTTTCAACACCATTCCAAGCAAGGAAAAAGTCTGCATGGGCAGGTAAATCCTGAAAATCAGTGACAAGCGAATCGTTTGTCTTTGTATCTTTGGCATAAAGCTGTATAAAGTCCGTTGTGATGATGTAGCGCGGCTTTTTAGTTTGCTCGGAAATTTCCTGCTCAATCTCGTCTAGTGCAGCCAATGGAGAGTCTTCAACCGCACGAAAACGCACTTTATTTCTGATAAAGAAATCTCCAGAGTTTGCTTTTGCGCGTGTAATACTAGCTTTCGGCACATCAAAAAGACCTAGAAATTCCTCAATAAATGTCGCCTGATTCAGGTTTTCAATAAGCTTTTTCGTCCCATCTTCGATTTCTGTGATACTCAGTAAGTTTTTCTTTGCCATCAAATCAACCTACTTTCACGATGATGCGAGACAAGCCCGCTTGAAGCGTAGAAATTTACCCCCGCAAGCAGGGGAAAGCGACTTCTAAGCGCTGAAGCGCTAAGAATCTGCTTAGGGAATCTAGGTTCTGCCGGTAGGCAGGTTCCAGATTCATCTAATTTCCTAGCTTCAGGCTTATCGAACTCAATTACACGCAAAAACGCCCTAAATTCTAGGACGTTCTGAGTATACCGAAAAAGAGTAGTCTTTAACTTACTGCTCTGCTCTGCTCTGCTCTGCTCTGCTCTGCTCTGCTCTGCTCTGCTCTGCTCTGCTCTGCTCTGCTCTGAATTATACGCATTCGCTTACCTCGTGTCAATTGTTTGTCTAACTTTTATTTTCAACTACATTAATTTTTTGTGACTTTGGAACGATATTGCCACTTCCGCAGTTCCGTGTCACACACTAATAAAATTTTAACACAAAATTAGATTATTTGCATTTCACATTCTCATCAGAAGTACCGTATTCTCTGCGTATTGCAGAAAAAGCCTCCTCAGCGGATAACATATCGCCCTCAAGCATCTGCTGATACTCTATTTCCAGCGCCTCATTCAATTGCTCATCACTTATCCATGAAACATCTAACGGATTAACCATCATTAATTTTACCCCAAGCGGACTTTCATAATTTATATTCTTCTCTGCGCCGTAACTATTCATAACTAACAATTCCTTCCGGATACTCAGGAATATTCCCTAATTTCTCTGCAAAAAAAGTCGGATAGGCACTATAAGACGAAAAATCCTTGATAGGAATCCAAGTCACGCGCTCCACCCTGTTACCGAGCACTTCACCCATAAACTCGCCATGCACTTGCGGCTTCATCAAAAAATAGAAAGCCAATTCATGCATCCTTCTCGCGCCGACATCGAAAAAATTTTCATGAATAAAAACAAGCCGTTCAATTTCAAATTTGACGCCCGTCTCCTCGAAAACTTCACGCAGGCAAGCCTCCTCTATCGTTTCACCCATCTTTACGGCACCGCCGACCGAATAAAAGTAATCATCATGATTGTTTCCAGCCATGAGAACAGCACCGTTCTCAATGATAATCGCACAGGCACGCAAGCGAAAAGCCTCGGTATTCGTAACATAGTTGATATCCGTGTTACTCTCCGACTCTCCTTTATTCCAAATATCAGGCTCCTTTCGAGTCTGGGAAGAGCTCTCTTCAAATCCCTGCATCATTCTCCTTTCCATCAAACCAAATCACAATTTCTCAAGCTTCCAAAGCTGCTGCGGCGCGATTTTTCCCTTGACCAGATAGCTCGTCTCGCCCTCTTCGACATAGTCAATCAGCGCGATACGCTTGAGTTCCGGAAGCTTGTAGGCCAGCGCGTAAGGCAGCTCTTTCTCGAAGGGAACAAAAAGCTTGTTCAGCTCGGATAGGATGGCTTGTCTAAAAACCATCGGGCCATTTTCAGATTTTATGGACATTTCCACGGCAGGTGTGATGGTATAAGCAAAATCTGCCGGAGCTAAATCCATCTTGTTGTAAATCACCAGCTGCGGGATTTTGTCCATCCCAAGCTCAGATAAGAGCTGCTGGACAGTCTGCTCATGTGCCTCGTGATAAGGATTACTGGCATCAATTACCTGGACAAGCAAGTCAACATTGGCCGACTCCTCCAAGGTAGACTTGAATGCCTTAATGAGTTCCGTCGGCAAATCCTGAATAAAGCCCACCGTATCAGTCAAAGCCACTGTAAATTCATCCTTCAAACGAATCAGCTTCGTCGTAGCGTCCAGCGTTGCGAAGAGCTCATTTTTCTCGTACTGCTGCTGTTTAACGTCAACCAGCGCATTGAGAATAGACGATTTGCCAGCATTTGTATACCCAATCAGACCGATTTTGAAAATTCCTGACTCCAAACGCTTCTTACGTGCCAGCTGACGTGATTTCTCGATTTTCTTGAGCTTGCGATCTATGTCTTCAATTCTTAGCTGAATATGCCGACGATCCGTCTCCAGCTTGGATTCTCCAGGTCCTTTAGAACCGATTCCTCCGGCCTGACGCGACAAAGCAATGCCATGGCCAGCCAGACGCGGTTTCATGTACATCAATTGCGCCTGCTCAACCTGCAGCATGCCTTCTTGAGAACGCGCACGCATGGCAAAAATGTCCAGAATCAGCTGCATGCGGTCAATAACTTTAACGCCCAGCGCATCTTCCAATGCCATATTCTGCCGAGGTGACAAACGCGCATTAAAAATGACTGTGTCAATTTCACGCGCATCTACAGTCATCGCGAGCTCTTCCAATTTTCCCGAACCCACATAAGTACGCGCGTTAGGCACATCCAGTTTCTGCGTCGCCAGAGCAACAACCTCTGCCCCCGCCGTGACGGCCAGCGAAGCCAATTCCTCAAATGTTGAGTGAAATTTCTTTGTGTTTTCAAGAGTTTCTACACCGACGAGGAGCACTCTTTCAGTTTTTTCTTCAATTTTAATCATATTTTCTCGATTTCATTGCAACAAATTTCAATTTTTACGTATTAGTATATAAGAGGTTAAAACCAAGCAATAATCGCTTGACAATATGTACATAATAATGTACATTAATATTAAATAGAAGGAGGAATGACTCATGGCAGCCATTACAGCTACAACACCAACCAATTTACGCAAAAATTTGTTCAATCTTCTGGACAAAGTTACAGAAGACGACATGCAAATCATCATTACCATGAAGTCCGGAAAAAATGCAGTGCTCATGTCAGAAGACGAAGCAAACGAGATGCGCGGCTACAAAGAGACCGAGTACCTGTTGCGTGACCCTGCAAACCGGGCTGATTTAATGCAAGCAATAGACGACTTTGAAAATGGTCGGGGTAGAACTATGACAATTGAGGAATTCCGTAAAGAATTCCCACTTGAATAACATTGATTCTCTTTGGCTTAGACCGAAAGCGGAACTAGATATGGAAGACTTCAAAAGTAGAAAGCCGAAAGTCTATAAAAGAATAATGCTTTTAATTCAAGACATCATGACGAATGACCCGTTTGATGGTTTAGGAAAGCCTGAGCCACTCAAATACAACCTTTCTGGTTATTGGTCAAGACGAATCAATCGTGAACATCGGCTAGTCTACCGAATAACGGACAGCCAACTTCAGATTTATTCAGTCAAAAAACATTACGAAAAGTAAGCACAATCGCTAATTGAGTTCAAGGCGCCAGAAGTCTTGAAATTAGATGTAACTTCCGGGAAGGCCAAGCCTCCCCTCCCAGTTTCCCTAAATTTCAAGACTTCTTAACGGGCGCCTTTCACATCTTGGTCTTACTTTTTCAAATCCAAGACCATCACAGCTTCGCCGTCCTCAATCTCTCCGGTCTTCTCAAAGCCGAATTTCTCATAAAGCCCTGTTGCGCCCACATTTTCAGGC
The DNA here is from genome assembly GCA_031285775.1 of Streptococcaceae bacterium. Classification (GTDB taxonomy): domain Bacteria; phylum Bacillota; class Bacilli; order Lactobacillales; family Streptococcaceae; genus Lactovum. The sequence continues at coordinate 19,866 of JAITVN010000061.1, forward strand.
TCAACAGACAAATAAATCTTTTCAGGCTGATATTCCTGAACGAGCCAGTCAACCGTGTTTTGAAGCGCTGATTTACCGTAACCTTGCCCTTGAAAACGCTGGTCAATCATGAAACGCCAGATGACAAATTCCGGCTTCTCGGGATAGCAGGCCAGCATCACAAAGCCAATCATCTGCCCATCGTCTGAGTAGATGGCAAAAGGCCTGGCCTCCTCAGAGAAGACCCATGCTTCCGCCAATGAAACCGAGTTGGGCGCAACGAAAGTGCTTTGCTGCTCTGCTACTTTGAGATTCAAGCACTCCCAGTAGTTTTCTGCGTCGATTTTTCTCAATTTTGTCATTAAATTTCCCTCAAATATTCCAAAAGTGCCGATTTAAACGTTCCTTCAAGCTCAATTTTTTCAAAAAGATGAAAGTAGATGTATGCCAAAAAGACCTCAAAGGTCGCGAGCCGCACGTAATCAAGGTTTTCTCGCAATGGAAAGTTCACTTGCTTCAGCCAGTCGGCCACTTGCGACTGCGTCAGCTTTCCACTCAAAATTCCTGAAACGACCACTCTGCCTAATCTCCGCTCTTCTCCGGCGGTGAAGGCTCCGCCAATGTTGCAGAAAACGTATTCTAGTGTATAAAGTACCTGTTCCGCCAAGACTGGGGGAAAATCAGGGTGCGTCATTGCTGCTCTCAAAAAGTCTGCACCGTGTGCAAAAGCATGAATCCAGCCGTATGTGTCCGAGTAGCCCTCAGAACAAGGTTCTTCTTGAAGATAGGCGATGGCGTCCTGAAAGAATTGCTCCCGCTCTGTATTGCTCAGCTGATGATAATATCGGCCGCCCTTCTGCCCATCAGCACTCAGGACATTTCCGCACTGCAAAGCAGCAAAAGACCTTGTTAGCACCGCCGGAAACTCCTCATCCATCTTATAAAAGACCAGATTGTTCTTCAGCAAATCTCCAGCAACTCGCAGGAATTGCGCTTCTGTCAAGTATTCATCGTAAATTGCACGCGTCAATAGACTGTAAATCAGCTCATCGCGAACTTTCGGGTCTTCTACGCCAATGTTTTCAAGCATCCAGTCGACTTCTGAATCCTCGAAAGTCGGATTTTTCTGTTGCAATTTTTTCTCTAAAGTTTTCTCCACTTGCCCCCTTTCAAAAACTCTACTAGCCCTGTGTTTGTTCCGTTTTCAGTGATATATGTCATTAAATCTGACTTTTCGTAAATGACTTGGGTAAAATCGTCGTCTAAACCAGATAGTATTTGAATCATGTCCGTCTGTGCCAGAGTTTTGATTTGTTTGAGTTTCTCGCTATCTGCTTGTTTTCTGGCTGCTGATTCTGTCGGGTAGCCTGTGTTCATCGCTGTGTCAAACAAAGCACTCAAAGTTTGACGCAGGTTGACTTCTCCTGACCAGCCGAAGTTTAAGCCTAGCGGCAGGGAGGCAACGTTGCCGTGATTGATACGTCCGAAGAGAAAAGCATCTGCTGGTGTCGGCAAGTAGCCCGCAATCAAGTTCGGCAGGGCATTACAGGCAATCGCCATGCCGTTTCCTGAGCTGCAGCCTGTGACGACGTAATCTACTGCACCTGAGTTGATCAGTAGCGCAGCACAAAGCGAAATTTGAATATATGAAAAATTCTCCTCATCTGCAGTCACCCCAAAATTGATAACTTTCCAGCCTTTGTCCGAAACTGTATCTTTGGTTGCTTCAAATAAGAGACAATTCTTCTCAATTTGTGTACTTGCCTGAATGACTGCTATTTTCATTTACTCAATATTCTTTCTCTTCTCAATGAGGGAAGTTTTTGTCAGTCGTTCATACCAAAGTTTGCGGCTGCGGCTGAGTCCTGCTATTATTATATCAATTATCGGCAAAAAGCCAATAGCTAAACTGATAAGCATGAGCATGAAGTTCGCGGCAAGTTCGGTTTCTGGAATTGTGGCTGAACGCTGCAAGAGATAGATGACAAGAACGTATGGCAGCGTATTCACTAGGAATAAAAGCTGTCTTAAGGCAATTCTTAAGCGCTTTTTCGGGTTTGTCTGGATCCGTAGGATGATCTGGCCGATGCTCTGGGTAAAAATGAATGGTATGGCGATGAATACAATGGCTGCAGACCAGTAGAATTCCATGAATATTGATAGCCCGATAAATAAAACGAAGTCTGTGAACAGGGCGATACTGCGTCGGGTCAGGGAGATTTTTCCGCCTGAGGGCTGCACGGCGTCGAGATCTGGCAGGAGGCGGCGCAGGAGGTAGGCGAGGCCGAAGCCGATGAGGGCGCCGAGGGTGTTGAGCATGAGGTCGTCGACGTCGAAGAGGCGGTAGGGGCGCGGGTAGAGACCGAAGAGGGCGGAGCGCTGGATGGTCTCGAAGGAGAGGGTCAGCAGGAAGCTGGTGATGAGGGTGAAGGTGAATTTGCGTTTGAAGAGGTAGCGCATGTAAATGCCGAAGGGAACGGTCAGCAGGACGTTGAAGGCGGGTTGGATGAAGCTTGGGCTTTTCAGGGTGGCGAGCCAGGTGTGCGGGTCTGTCAGTACGAGCGGCGTGTTTTTTAGGAATTCACGGATGAACATGAAGGGGACTAGGTTCTGCTTGGGACCTGTGAATTTTGCGACTTCTGCAGGGTCTGGCAAGGGAAATATTGTCAGCGCATAGGCGCAGATGAGGTAGAGGACGAATGAAAAGCTCACGAGGAATTTCCAAGGGGCGACGCGGCCGCTTCTGCGGTATTGGATGATCATGTAGGGGATCAGCGCGACGAGCAGGAAGGCGAAGAAGAGTAGGACGCCGATTTGGATGGATTGGAAATAGGTTGACATTTGTTTGTGGAGCCTCCGTTTTGTGAGTCGGGTTTGCTTGGATGTCTGGAAAGTCAGTTTTATTATCTCAAAAATTAGGCGCTTTCAACAGAAAAAGGCTTTAATTCTGCCTAATTCACTCAAATTCCATACCAATCTCATCACAGTTCAAGCGATTCAATCCGTCAAATTCCATCTTTACAACATAAGGCATCTGCGGAGCAATTCGCCAGAAATCAGCTAGGCCGAAGTTTTTATCGTAATAGTTCAAAATTGTGGACAAGGCTGTGCCGTGTGTCCCGATTATGATGCTTTCTGTCTTAAACTGGCACAGTATCGCTTTCAATGCGGAAATGTTTCTGGTCTGAACTTCATTTAATGATTCGCCTGTTTCCAGTTTGTAGTCGAAATCTGCCCATTGTTTCGCAGCGTAGGCTTCAAAGTCATCCAACCAAACTCCAGTTTCGCGTTCTCGTAAGTCTGGACTTGTCTGAATTTCTAGCTGCCGTGATATTGCCAACGGGAAAACCGTGTCCATCGTACGTTTGTATGGGCTGGAGAAAATCGCATCTATCACAATATTCTCAAAAACTGCTACCAGCGCCTCTGAGCGTGCATGTCCTTCCTCTGTCAATGGCGCACCAAAGTCATCGTCCTGAACTGTTGTGTCACGTTCTGAATGTCTAATAAAATAAATTGTTGTCATTTCTACTCCAAATCTATATCAATTAACCAAATTCATGAACTAGCTTTGCATATCCGCCCACATCTCACATTGCCCCATCACAGTTTGAATGGCATCTTCCATTTCCTCTGGCGGATATTTATATTTTCTAAGAAGTCGCTTAACCATTCGACGCATTCCAGCTCTGGCGGACTCTTTTTCCTGCCAATCAATCGTCCTGCTTTTTCGTAACTTGTCCGTGAGTTCTTGAGTAATTGCAATCAGCTCATCATGCTGATAGAAATCTTTGACGGCACTTGGCTTTGTCAAAGCATCGTAAAAAGCCAGCTCTTCATCAGTCAAACCGAGTAAATTTCCTTCTTCATTGGCTGCGGACATTTCCTTCGCCATTTTGAGTAGTTCGGCAATGACCTCCTCGTTGGAAAGCATGCCATTCAGATAAACTTTCATTGCACGCTGAAGCATTTCCGAAAATTTCTCAGATTTAACAAGATTAGTTCGTCTATAATTTGAAATTTGCTCTGCCAGCAGTTTTTTCAGGATTTCAACTGCTAAATTTTTTTCTTTCATCTTAGCAATCTCATCTAAAAATTTAGGATCAAACAGTGAAAACCCAGTGTCAATGTCCGCAAATAAGTTAATCACGCCCTCACTCTGGATGCTCGCTTTTAGCAATTCATTGATATTTTGGTTAAGTTCTTTGAGAGACAACGCCTTTCCTGATCCCGTGATTCGAGTTAATAAAGTCCGAACTGCTTCAAAATAAGCAGATTCAATTCTTTGTTCAGCTGAAAGTAAAGAGCGACAAAGTGACAAAGCCTGACGCAAAAGCATTGCCTCTTTAATAAATATTTCTTTGTGTTCTTCTTTATCAACTGCAGATAAAAAGTTGACCCCAGCGCTGATGGTTCGTGCTCTGGTAAGATCCGTAGCTTCTGTACTTAAAAATCCTGAATAATCAAAGCCAAAGAATAAATCACGACAAACTTCCAGTTTTTCCTTGAACTTAGGGAAAGCCGTTTTAGCAATATCTGTATCGCCAAAATTTCCCTTATCTCGCTTGGTATAGTCATTCATTGCCTGACGCAAAGCACCAGCAATTCCAACGTAATCGACAACTAGACCACCTTCTTTATCCTTATACACCCGATTGACACGTGCAATCGCCTGCATCAGATTGTGACCAGCCATTGGTTTATAGACATACATTGTGGATAAACTCGGCACATCAAATCCTGTCAACCACATATCTACGACGATGGCAATTTTAAATGGAGATCTATCGTCTTTGAACTTCTTGGCCATCTCCTCTTTGTGACTTTTATTGCCGATAATTTCGTGCCAATGCTCTGGATCGCTATTACTAGAAGTCATTACCACACCAACTTTTTCCGTCCAAGTTGGACGCTTCTCAAGGATTTTTTGATAAATTTTCATTGCAATTGGACGCGAATAAGCCACAATAAGTGCTTTTCCAGTTTGCTCCTGCGCACGATAAGTCTCATAGTGGTGCAGAATATCCTCGCATAAGGTTTCAATCGTCTGTTCAGCACCCAAAATGCTGTCCATCCGACTCAATTCGTGCTTACTACGCTCAACAATATATTCAGGTGTATCTTCTGCCACCCTAATGTATTCCCGATCAACCTTTTCAAGCACTTGATCATCTAACTTAAGGTGCATCACGCGACTTTCATAATAGACAGGACGAGTTGCGCCATCTTCCACCGCCTGCGTCATATCATAGATATCAATATAATTTCCAAAGACTTCAGTGGTAGATTTATCTTTAGTAGAAATTGGTGTTCCAGTAAAGCCAATAAACGTAGCGTTTGGTAATGTATCACGAATCACGCGCGCCGCACCAATTGTCATTTTCTGAGTTTTAGGATTCCATTTTTCTTCCAAACCGTATTGTCCGCGATGCGCTTCATCTGCCATCACGATGATGTTTCGTCTTTTGGAAATTGCCTCATCAGACTCTTCAAACTTCTGCATGGTTGTAAAAATAATACCATTGGCTTGTCGCCCTTCAAGCAATTCTCTCAAGTGATTGCGGCTCTCAGCCTGAATCGGTCTTTGCCGTAAAAAATCCGAACACTGCGCAAATTGGCTGTAAAGCTGACCATCCAAATCATTTCTGTCAGTAATGACAACCAAAGTCGGAGATTCCAGCGCTTCTTGCAGAAGATGAGCGCAGAAAACCATTGACAAAGACTTGCCCGACCCTTGTGTATGCCAAAAAACACCGCCGCGTCCATCGCTAAGGGTGGCATTTTTTGTTGATGTAATCGCTTTTTTAACAGCAAAGTATTGATGATAAGCCGCTAATATCTTGGATTCTCCAGAAAAGCAGATAAAGTTTTTCAGAATATCTAAGAAACGTGATTTAGCAAAAATTCCTTCGATAAAGGTATCAAACTGAGCATATTGAGTATTTTCATAGCTCCCATCGACCGTTTTCCACTCCATGAAACGATCTTCACCAGCTGTAATCGTACCAGCTTTAGAAGTCATCAAGTCACTCATGACACAAAAGGCGTTGTAGGTAAAAAGACCAGGAATTTCCTTTTGATATGTTTTTAACTGTAAATAAGCATCGGAAGCATCTGTTTCTTCACGCGAAGGACTTTTTAGCTCAAAAATGACAATAGGAATACCGTTGAGAAAAATCAACACATCTGGGCGTTTATTGCTGTTTTCGATGATTGTCCATTGGTTAGCAACGACAAAAGTATTGTTATTGATATTATCAAAATCAACAAGATGAACCAGTGCTCCCCGCTGCTCACCCTTATCATGGTATGAGACTTCCACGCCATTTTGCAAGTATTCCATGAAGATTTTATTTTTTTGCAGCAAAGGGCCACTTTCAAAATGACGAAGTTTATTAACAGCCTCATTAATTGCAGTTTCAGGGAGCAAGGGATTGAACCGTTCTAAGGAAGGTATAAGTTCATCCAGATAGAGAACATCGGAATATTCACGCGCAATATCTGGGCCGTAAATATAAGAATAATCAAGAGTATCTCTAAAAAGTTCTATCACTGCATTTTCATAGTTATTTTCTTTGAAAGACATGTCAACCTCATCCCATTACAGCATAGTTGCTGTAAATGTATAACCCCATTTTTCCATTTCTTTTGCCAAAGAGACTTTTGCTTCTTCAACATTTTCTTTAAATGGGATATAAACTAATCCACTAATATCTGAAGGATGTTCCATATCCTCAGCTTGAGATAATAAAATTGCTACTTTTGAACGACCAAGCTTTGCTAAGAGGATACCAAGCTCCAATACAACATTTTGACGAACACGATATTTTACTTTGTCTTCATTTCCCTTTGAATAACCACAATCATCAGGAGTAGCTAGGACAATTCCGAAGCTTGCTTGATCAATATAATCTTCCAACTTTTCAATAATCGTTTGACCTGAAGAAGTTAATTGGTCAAGAATAAGCGGCTCAAGATTCCAACGACGTAACATCGCCTCAAGTTGAGTTCGATTATTGTTGTCATGTCCGTAAACCACAAATACTTTACGATTTCTATTTTCAGATTTAAGAGCACTATTGACCTCGTTAAATAGTGACTTTATTGATTCTGCATTCTTCCCCTGAACATTAACCTTTCCTGAATCGAAAATATTGACAATAGCGCCGTCTTCTAGATGAATACAGTCCCCAGTATCATTTCCGATTCGATTTTCCGTCTGGATATTTAATCCATTTTTTGAAAGAATAGCTTTCACTTCTTCGGTAGTCATTATATGACCTCCCTGTTTTTTTAGAATTATCTTAAATGCGATAAATCATCATTTAGCTGAGTTGTCCAAAGTTGTGTTCCAGGAAAAATTCGGTAATCAGGCCCCAAATGGAATTCTCGGAGAGATAACCTTAGTTTCTAGTGGAAAGAGACCACCAATTAAGGTTTCAGATCTAACTGAAACTGAGAATATTCCCATTTTAG